>JANRAA010000037.1 GCA_030728235.1 Flavobacteriales bacterium | reverse complement strand
GGTCTTTCATACCGCCCAGGTGACGCAGTTGCACCGATGATTGGATTAGAATATTGCACATCTTCTGGGGACAAGTCATCGCAGAAGAATCAGTGTTTCAGAATTGGGTATAGCTACGATGCTACTACCTCTGAAATTAAGAACTTTAGTTCGGGATCTCATGAGATATTCGTGGGATACTGTTTCAAGATTGTCAACATCCCGTCGACACAAAAACATGCCAATCCACGTATTTGGTAAAATATTTTGAAACAAAGGAAGTTATACATACGTAAACATACGCTTGTAAACCTGCTACAATGCAACAGACTTGAGAAACCTGTTGTAAAACCAAGGAAATCATGAAAAAGTCGCTTTATTCACTTTTACTCCTAGTCGGACTGGCCGGATGCTATTCGGGACCGCGTGGAGAGTTGGTCGGAGTTTACCCGAGAGAAGAATGGATACAAGTAAATCCTTATGGGATGAACTACATTCATTACGGGTCATTCACCATGGGTCCTAGTGATCAAGACGTTCCTTACGCCTTGAACTCAAAGTCGAAAACGGTAACCATTCCGGCTTTCTACATTGACATTCACGAGATTTCTAACAATGAGTATCGTCAGTTCGTTTATTACGTCCGCGATTCATTGATGTTAGATGCATTGGCTCAGAACGACAACGAAGATTACTTCTTCGCAGAAAGTCCTGAAACAGGCAAAGAACTTGACCGCTTTATAGACAAGGGGTATGTTCTGAACTGGGAACAGGAGATTGACTGGGAAGATGAAGACATCTTTGATCTTTTGTACGATGAATTTTTCCTTCAAGGGAACGATCGTTTTTACAACCGTCATCAGTTGGATTCTAGAAAATTGAAATACCGTTACTGGTGGATTGACTTCGAGAGTGCCGCACGTAAAGATGGTAAAGACGAAGAGTTGGGTGAAATGAACTCATTGAACCAACTTCACTCTGTTAAAGGTCACAGTGATCGTTCTCAATTCATCATTGAAGAGAACATCAACATCTATCCAGACACTTTGGTTTGGGTGCATGATTTCACTTACGGATTCAATGAGCCATTGACTGAAACGTATTTTTGGCACCCTGCCTACGACGACTATCCTGTTGTTGGTGTAACATGGGGTCAAACAAAGGCTTTCAACGCATGGAGAACTCAGATTCTGAACGATTGGAAACACAAGAATGGCGAAAGCTTTGTTCAACGTTTCCGCATGCCGTCTGAAGCTGAGTGGGAATACGCTGCGCGTGGCGGACTAGAATTGGCGCCATACCCATGGGGAGGTCCTTACACCCGTAACATTCAAGGTTGTCCGTTGGCTAACTTTAAGCCAATGCGCGGTGACTATGTTGAAGATGCTGGTTGTTACACTGTTCCGATTGAGTCATACAGCGCGAATGATTACGGGTTATTTCAAATGGCCGGTAACGTAGCTGAGTGGACCAACACGGCGTATGACGAGTCGGTATATGACTTCACACACGACATGAGTTCAGAGTATCAATATCACGCTAAAGCGGATGACGCGCCAAGTTTAAAGCGCAAAGTGATTCGTGGAGGTTCTTGGAAAGATATTGGCTACTTCATTCAAACTGGAACTCGTTCATACGAGTATCAAGATACAGCAAAGTCGTACATCGGCTTTAGAAGTGTTATGTCTTATTTGGGTCGCGGTAAAAACGTTTCCCCAGAAGATTTTAACTAAAATTTGAAACCTGTTAGTATACCTAGTTATCATCGTTTAAACCCTTAAAGCAAGAGAAAATGAAACCTGGAAGTAAAAAGTGGAAACTGTTTATGGCCAAAGTGTACGGTTTGGGAGCTGCTGTCGTAATTATCGGCGCACTTTTCAAAATCCAACACTGGCCCTTTGCATCAGCACTACTCGTAGTGGGTCTTCTTACAGAAGCACTCATCTTTATCTTTTCGTCATTCGAACCACCTCACGAAGATCCAGACTGGACTTTGGTATATCCAGAGTTGTTGGCTTCAGGTGAAGACCATGACCACCACAACCGTGTAGCCCCTAAGAAAGCAGCTGGATCTATCACAGAGGCGCTAGACAACATGCTTATGGAAGCGAAAATAGAGCCTGAACTTCTTCAAAGTCTTGGAGACGGCATGCGCACTTTGAGCTCACAAGCAACTCAATTGACAGACATCACAGATGCTACTGTAGCAACGAAAGAATACTCTTCTGCTTTGCACGGTGCTAGTGAAAAAGTTGGCGAATTGGCTAACACATATGCTGAAGCTTCTGCAAGCCTAACAGGTTTGAAAGAAGGTCAAAGTCACGGTGCTACTGCTGGTGAACACTTGCAGAAAATGACCGAGAACTTGTCATCTCTCAACAACATGTACGAACTACAACTTCAAGAGCTTGCGAAGACTCGTGATCTTTACGGTGGTATGTCGTCGTTGGTTGAAAACCTCAATGACTCAATCGAAGATACTCGCTTGTACAAAGAGAATATCGCTGAGCTTGCTAAGAACCTCCAGTCACTCAACACTGTGTACAGCAACATGTTGAATGCTATGGGCGGCGGTCGTTCTTAAGGTCATACATTGTTTAACCCTAAATCTACAATGTAATGGCAGGTGGTAAAGAAACCCCGAGGCAAAAGATGATTGGGATGATGTACTTGGTACTCACCGCCCTTTTGGCGATGAACGTTGCTAAGGAAGTCCTCGACGCTTTTGTCTCTATCGACAACTCAATCATGGCGAACGCATCGACGTTCGAAAAGAAGGCGAATGAACAACACACCGAAATGGCGGCGTTGTACAGTTCAAAGCCTGAGAAATACGAAGAGTTCTATCAGAAGTCTAACCAACTCAAAGCGAAAGCTGCTGAGATGAAGAAGTACCTCAACGAATTCAAAGCTCGCATTATGTCGGCTTCTGAAAAAAGTGGAGACTACACTACTTTCTTGGATGAGAATGGAAACGCACTTCCTATGGACTTCAAGCGGGATGGTAACGCGATCATCACCAAGAAAGATGAGAACCAGGAAAACACGGCGTTGGTATACGGTGGTGAACCTGGTCAGCCAAAAACTGGTGAATGGACCGTTAGCGAGCTGATGGAAAAAATGACTGATTACAGCAATTTTTGTCAAGGCATCGCGTACAATGAACGTTTGAAAGAATCTATTGCTTCAACGTTTTCGTTCCCTAGCTCTGAAGATGCTGACGGTAAAGAACAACTGTGGCATACACAAAAGTTCTTTCACGTTCCTTTGGCAGCGATGGTAACTGAAGTGTCAACGATTGAAGCAAACGTGAAGCGTGTAGAAGGCGAATTGATGACTGACATCATGGGCAACTTCGAAGCGAAGTCGTACAAATTCACCAACCTGGAAGCTATGGTGATTCCTGAATCAAGCTACATCCTTCGTGGAGATACTTTCCGCGCTGAGGTGTTCCTTGGTGCGTATGACAAAAACAACCAGCCAAAAATCTATCGCAATGCGAGCTCGATCAAACCTGGTGATTCTTCACGTTATGAAAAAGCAGAAAGCTCTGTTCAGCTAAAACTGAATGAAAAAGGATTTGGTAAACTTCGCATCCCAACCGGTTCTACAGGACTTGGTGATTTCGCCTGGAATGGAATCATTGAGTACGAAGGTCCAGATGGTCAAATGGAACAGAAGTACTTCACGACGCCTATGTTCACTGTAGCTGAACCCGCTTTGGTGGTTTCTCCTTCAAAGATGAACGTGTTCTACCGTGGTCTTCCTAACCCAGTTGAGATTTCAGTGCCAGGTGTTCCTGCTGATAAGTTGAAGCCTTCAATCTCGGGAGGTCATACTTTGACGAAGGAAGGCAATGAATGGATTGTTAAGCCAGGTTCTGGAAACGAAGCAGTAATTTCTGTTATGGCTACAATGGCTGATGGATCTACGAAGAAAATGGGAGATAAAACCTTCCGTGTGAAGCGTATTCCTGATCCAGTTCCAGTTTTCGCTGGGAAGAAGCCATCTGATAGCACAGTGCCTCAAGCAGATTTCACAATCGCTAGTGGTGTCCGCGCAGAAATGGAAAACTTTGACTTTGAAGTAAGCGTGAAAGTAGAATCATTTAACATGGTCTTCATTCGCGACGGTCAAGTAATTGAGAAAACTTCAAATTCAAACCGTGTGACCGACGACATGAAGCCAAACATGGCTAAAGTTGGTAAAGGTCAGAAAGTTTACATCGAAAAAATCGTGGTGAAAATGCCTGATGGTACAACCCGTCAAGTAAGTAACATCACGCTTAAAGTTGTTTAATACTCAATTCAGCAAGATATGAATAAGCTATTGCCCATCCTTGCTGCTCTACTGTTCATCGCTGTTAAAGTCGATGCACAAGTGCAGAACGTTCTCGACGGTGCCTACGTCAAAGAACACAATGCTACCAAGCGTGTAATTCCATACCCATACCTGCGTGAAGCGGATGTGATGTATGCGAATCGTGTTTGGCAACGCATCGACATGCGCGAGAAGATGAACCAATCGCTGTATTACCCAATTGAAGAAATTGAAGATCGTAAGAGTTTGTTTGATGTGATCAAATACGCCCTTTTGACTGAAGGTTCTTTAACTGCATACAGCCTTGGCCCAACATCTGATGATGATGAGTTTCACTGGCCTATGGAAGCGTCTCAACTTGACTCGCTTATCCGCCCAGTGATCACTCAGTACACTGAAGATCCTGACACAGGTGAACGTGTTCCTGTGCAAGTAACTGCTGAGATTAAATCTGCCGATATTACGCAGTATGAAATCAAAGAAGATTGGATTTTCGACAAGCAAAGATCTGAGCGTTATGTTCGCATCATCGGTATTTGTCCGATGAAAGAAGATTTCGATGATCAAGGTAACAAGCGTGGTTACAAGCCATTGTTTTGGTTGTACTTCCCAGAGTGTCGTTATGTATTCGCACACCATGAGGTTTTCAACCTTCTGAACGATTCACAGCGTCGTACTTTTGAAGACATTTTCCAAAAGCGCATGTTTACGAGCTATGTCGTTAAAGAATCGAACGTGTTCGACCGTTCAATCTCTAGTTATGCGCGTAACATCGATGCACTTCTTGAGTCTGAAAGAATCAAAACAGAGTTGTTCGAAATGGAGCACGATTTGTGGCACTATTAAGATAATTCTTGGCGATTCGCCGATAAATATTAAAAGCCCGCACTTCAATAGGAGTGCGGGCTTCTTCTTTACTACTTTTGCAGTCTTAAATTCGCGCATCATACTATGTTATCAATCAACAACCTCACCCTTCATTTCGGCCAGCGCACACTTTTTAATGGTGTAAATCTTTTCGTTGGCGAAAGAGAGTGCCTCGGGTTGACAGGTAAAAATGGTGCTGGCAAATCAACACTGCTTCGCTGTATCGCAGGGAAAGTAGCTGCTTCAGAAGGCAACATATCATTGCCACGCGACACCACCATCGGTTTTCTTGAGCAAGAAATGCATCACAACGACGATCGAACAGTGATGGAAGAAGCTTCTGCTGCTTTCGAAGAGATACAACGCCTTGAAAGACTGATAGAAGCCTACACCAAAGAAATCACTGAGCGTACCGACTACGAAAGTGAAGATTTCCAGCGCACCATCGATCGATTGAGCGAAGCCAACGACAGATTGAATTTACTTGGAGGTGCCAATATGCAGGAACGCACCCAGCGCATTCTGCAAGGACTTGGTTTTCTAGCTTCCGATATGGATCGCAAACTACGAGAGTTCAGCGGAGGTTGGAAGATGCGTGTAGAACTAGCGAAACTCCTTCTTCGCAATCCCGATTTACTTTTACTCGATGAGCCTACCAACCACCTAGACATCGAATCCATTGAGTGGTTGGAAGAGTTTTTGAAAACCTATGCAGGTGCTATTATACTGATTTCCCACGATAAAGCATTCTTGGATGCCCTGACAAAGCGCACCGTAGAAATTACGTCAAGCAGGGTGTACGACTTCAAAGGCAACTACTCGAAGTATATCGCGTGGAGAGCTGAAGAGATAGAAAGACAAGAACAAGCATTTAAAAATCAGCAGAAGTATATCGAAGACACCCAAAAGCTGATTGATAAATTCAGAGCAAAGAAGAACAAAGCAGCATTTGCACAATCGTTGATAAAAAAACTCGATAAACTCGAGCGCCTTGAACCAGATGAATTTGAGAATGCCAGTCTGAACTTCCGCTTTCCCCCTGCCCCTCGCTCAGGAAAAGTAGTCTTCACAGCTGAACAATTGAAAAAGAGCTTTGGTGAATTGGATGTGTTTGAGAACATCGACATCATCGTCGGCAGACAAGAAAAAGTGGCCCTTGTAGGAAAAAATGGTGCGGGAAAAAGTACGTTCTCTCGAATTCTTATTGGCAAAGAGACCTTTGAAGGGATGTTTCAAATCGGACACAATGTCGAAATTGGTTACTACGCCCAAAACCAAGCAGACGAATTGAACCCAGATAAAAGTGTCTTCGAAACACTCGATGATGAAGCACAAGGCGACATCCGTAAAAACCTTCGCGCATTGCTTGGCGCTTTCCTTTTTTCGGGTGAAGACGTCGATAAAAAAGTGAAAGTACTTTCTGGTGGTGAGAAGGCCCGACTTGCATTGTGTAAATTGTTATTGCAGCCCTATAACTTCCTTATTCTGGATGAGCCGACCAACCACCTCGACATGCGGTCGAAAGACGTTTTAAAGAGCGCGTTGCAGGCTTATGACGGTACCATGTTGATTGTATCTCACGACAGAGACTTCCTAGCAGAACTCACAGAGATGGTTTATGAAGTTACTCCAACCGGATTGAAGCAGTACATTGGAGATATTCGCCACTTCTTGAATCAGCGCAAGGCGCAATCTATCGCAGCCTACGAAGCTGACAAACAGCACAAACGTCAACCAGAAGCTGTCGTTGAAGAGCCAAAGAAAGCGCAGCTTTCACATGCTGAGAAAAAAGAACAAGAGCGTGAACGTCGCATAGCCAGAAATCGGGTTACCAAACTTGAAACCCTGATAGAAGAAATCGAAGCTGAAATCGCAAAATACGACCAACAAATGCTTGAGATCGATTTCACCGATGCCGCATTATCGGAAAAGGTGCTCGGGGAATACAACGCATTGAAAGTAAAACTTGCCGACGCGGTTACCTCTTGGGAAGAAGCTGAAGAAATCGCTTCGCGTTTAGAAGCTGAGTAGTTATTGTCGGGCCGTTGCTGCGAAGCCTCTCCACTTTTCGAGCACGTTTTTCATGTCTTCAGGAAGCTCCGATTCAAAATGCATCCATTCACCCGTTTTTGGATGTTTGAATCCCAATGAGCGGGCGTGCAAAGCTTGTCGTTGAAGCATATCAAAACAGTTCTTTACAAACTGCTGATACTTCGAAAATGATGGCCCCTTCATGATTTTGTCGCCACCGTAATCTTCATCGCAAAACAGCGTGTGACCGATGTGCTTCATGTGCACCCGAATCTGATGTGTGCGGCCGGTTTCCAGCTTGCATTCGATCAATGTCACATAACCGAAACGTTCAATGACTTTGTAGTGGGTGACGGCGTGTTTGCCGTAGGTACCTGTCGTATAAACATCCATCAACTTTCGGTGCTTCGCCGAACGACCGATGCTGCCAATCACAGTTCCATCAGCTTCCACATCACCCCAAACCAAAGCCATGTATCGGCGTTCAACGGTGTGTTCGAAAAACTGGTTGCTTAGATTCGAAAGGCCTTCATCGGTTTTAGCGATAACCATCAACCCTGTTGTTTTCTTATCGATGCGGTGCACCAATCCCGGACGCATGTATTCTGAGTTCGAAACATTGGGTAGATTCTCAAAGTGGTAAAGCAGTCCGTTCACCAAAGTGCCCGTATAGTTTCCGCTTCCAGGATGCACCACCAAACCAGATTGTTTGTTGATGATCACCACCTCATCATCCTCATAAACAATGTTCAAAGGGATGTCTTCAGGAAGAAGCTCCATTTCCCTCACAGGATGGGGCAATTCCATGGTTATTACATCACCTGGTTTAACGCGATAGTTTTGTTTTACAACAATCCCATTCGCTTTAATGAAACCAGATTTCGCCGCTGCTTGTAGTCGATTTCGAGAAGTATTCGCGAGACGGTCGATAAGGAATTTATCGATGCGTTCAGCACCCTGGCCAAGGCCAACCTCTATCTTATAGTGTTCGAATAAGTCATCGCTTTCTTCGAACTCGTCTTCAAAATTTTCAGTCAATACTAATTAGATTTCACAAGACGCTCGCGCCCTATTACGTTACCTGTAGCATCTCTGATAATGATGAAATACAGTCCATTTGATTCCGATCCCAAATCAAGCACATACGGCATGATCGATGTCTTATCAGTAAAAATCAGTGCGCCATTGCTATTGAAAACCTCAATGTGCTCAGCGCGAACTGACGAATCGAATTGAAAGGTAAACAATCCATTCGACGGATTCGGATAAACTGTGAAAGCTGGAGCAACATCCTCTTCAATTCCATTCCAAACAAACGTTTTACCCGATTTAAAAACCGGTCGAATCATGAGTGAACCTTGCACCGATGATTGGGTCCAGGTTGCGCCGTTGCCCAGCTGATAGTACAATCGCGTTGCATTTGCGTTGGTGTTCTTGTCGAGACCAACATTGAGTTGTGCATCGCTGTCTTGGACAAACCCTACAAAAATGTTTCCTGGGTTCACATGAATGGGCGCATCGTAAGGATAATAAGCGAAGACATTGTATCCGTCGTCATAATAGTTTGGAGAACTGAAGCCATAGTTCTCAGCCAACTCTGACCCTGGCACTCCACCTGAGCTTGACCACGCTCTTAAGATGAACGACTGGCCTGAATTATCGTCTTGGAAAGGAGTGAAATGGATGAACAGTCCAAGCAATGAATCTTCAATTTCAATTGGGAATTGGACAGCCATGCGGGAACCAGCAGTATTCAAAGCATACGCACGTTCAGCCGTCCCGTCATCGTATGCATAATAATTCGTAAACACCTGTTGGAAAGTGATGCTATCATTGTTTGGTACGCCGATTTTCTCTTGAAAGAGAATACCAATGTTGTCTTCGTAAAAGCTCACATTGAAGATGGCGCAAGTGTCGTTCACCGTAGTGTCGTACACAAAATCATTCGGAGCATCGTTCACAGCATACTGCGTTACGAATGTTTCTTCGGGTAGGACCACCACTTGTGAGAAATCGTTCAGGTTGTTCCAAATCGTACCCTCGTATTCGACTTTGAAACCGGATGTTACGTTATCGGCCTGACTTGAGCTCAAGTTTTGCTGCAAGGTCTTCACCGTATCAGCCATTAGCAAACTCGCATTGGCCTTGAAATGCGTCCATGGCATTGCGCTAAAATTCCGCAGCAACGTGTATTCACAATCTACAAAAGCGACTTCGAAATAATTAAAATCTTCTGGGTTGATGTTGTCATCCATGAAGACGTAATCGATGTGCCAATGATCGAGATTTCCAGTCAAAGTAGCGTAGTTACGAAAGCGGAATTTAAAGCCATCTTGGAAGAAAATCTGGTTATCAACTGGGATGAACACATTCTCAAAAGTAACCATCTCGCTGCCCGGTATGCTCCAAACCTCTATCCATGGATTGTCGCCACCGGCTGGGGCAAAAAATTCCAGAATCAGTGAATCTTGAGGATCTGGTGCGTTTCCTCTTCCGCCCCCTTGATAGAAAAAAGTGAGGTAAATATTGTCTGCCA
>JANRAA010000036.1:9020-9738 GCA_030728235.1 Flavobacteriales bacterium | reverse complement strand
GTCGCCAATCAGCAAATGGTAGCACCATTACATGGAACATCTCATCTGACATACCTGTTGGATTGTACATCTACAACATCCAAAGTGTTGACGGTACATCTTTCCAAAATGGAAAAATCATTGTTCACTAATAGCTGCCAACTGCACGAGAAAGGGGTTGATACCGAAAGCGGTTTCAATCCCTTTTTTTGTTTTAATATAGCTCAAAATTTTAGGGGAATTGTGGCTTCGACAGGCTGAGCCACCTTCGCCGTGGGGAGGAGGATGGTGGCCCCCGAAACCCAACGTGCTATTTGATTGATTATTAGTTAATTATATAATCTCATTTTTGTAGAAATTCGAAATTTCTCGCTTTTTACGCTCACTGCTCCTAGCTGCCACTCAACATGATCAGTCTAACAGAATTACTAGTTAAGGTGGAGCATCATAAAATCAGGCAACACTCACCCATAACAGTGCTCATTTGCCTCAAAGACAACCCCTTAAAACTTTTACAAAATAAAACCGCATGGAGTCTATGCCATGCGGTTTCGATTGTTTTCTATCGTGATTCGTCGCCTTGAGCAGCTCAAATGGTATGTTATCCAATCATCTTTCGTGGGTCTACCCATTCGTCGTATTCTTCGCTGGTGACGTACCCAAGGTTCAGGGCCGCCTGCTTGAGGGTGGTGCCTTCCATGTGGGCTTTGTTCGCGATTTCAGCGGCTTTGTAATACCC
>JANRAA010000036.1:0-9010 GCA_030728235.1 Flavobacteriales bacterium | reverse complement strand
CTCAAATGGTATGTTATCCAATCATCTTTCGTGGGTCTACCCATTCGTCGTACTCTTCGCTTGTCACATATCCCAACGAAAGTGCAGCTTGTTTTAAAGTTGTTCCTTCAACGTGGGCTTTGTTGGCTATCTCAGCAGCTTTGTAATACCCGATCTTGGTATTGAGGGCGGTTACGAGCATCAGCGAGTTGTTAAGTAACTCTTCCATGCGGGGGTAGTTGGGCTCAATGCCTTGTGCGCAATGCTCGTCGAACGACATACATGCGTCGCCCAGCAGACGTGCCGACTGAAGGAAGTTGGCCGCCATCATGGGTTTGAAGACGTTCAACTCGTAATGGCCTTGTGTGCCTCCCACGGTGATCGCTACGTCGTTGCCCATCACTTGGGCACAAACCATGGTCAATGCCTCGCACTGGGTAGGGTTTACCTTGCCGGGCATAATGCTCGATCCTGGTTCGTTGGCAGGAATAATGATTTCGCCAATACCGCTGCGTGGCCCACTGGCCATCATGCGGATGTCGTTGGCAATTTTGTTCAGACTAACTGCCAATTGTTTCAGTGCGCCATGACTCTCTACAATGCCGTCATGCGCGGCCAATGCCTCAAATTTATTCGGTGCTGTTACAAAAGGATGTCCTGTAAACTGCGCTATGTACTTCGCTACAACCTCCGAATACCCTTTTGGGGTGTTGATGCCGGTGCCTACTGCTGTGCCGCCCAAAGCCATTTCGCTGAGGTGTGGCAAGGTGTTTCTCACAGCGCGCATGCCGTGATCTAGCTGCGCCACATAGCCGCTGAACTCTTGTCCGAGGGTGAGCGGCGTAGCATCCATCAGGTGGGTGCGGCCTATCTTCACCACGTCGGCAAACGCTTTGCTCTTGGCTTCTAGCGTATCTCTTAGTTTCTGCACACCCGGCAAGGTGGTTTCTACCACCATTTTATAGGCGGCAATGTGCATGGCGGTTGGGTAGGTGTCGTTCGACGATTGCGATTTGTTGACATCGTCGTTGGGGTGCACCGGCTTTGAACCTTCGCCCAGGGTGCCACCCGCAATCACATGAGCGCGGTTTGCCACTACCTCGTTTACGTTCATGTTGCTTTGGGTTCCCGATCCTGTTTGCCAAATCACGAGTGGAAATTGGTCGGCGAGTTTCCCTTCCAAAATTTCGTCGCACACGGCGCCGATGAGGTCGCGTTTGTTGACATCGAGCACTCCCAATTCGCAGTTGGTATAGGCGGCAGCCTTTTTCAAGTAGGCAAACGCTTCAATGATTTCAACAGGCATGGAGGCCACAGGGCCAATCTTGAAGTTGTTGCGTGATCGTTCGGTTTGTGCGCCCCAATATTTGTCGGCTGGCACTTGAACTTCGCCAAGGGTATCTTTTTCGATTCTGTATGACATGGTTGCAGATTTACAGTATTGTCAATAGGTTTTCAATTGGTCGTCCTACGGCTTGATTGTTTTCGGTAATCAAAATAGGCCGTTCCATCAATTCGGGATATTTGGAAAGCAGGCGGATGATGCGCTTTTGAGTCGGGGTTTTGTCGCCCATAACTTCTTTATAACGCGGATCTTTCTTTCTAACAAGGGCTTCCACATCCTTGCCGCTGGCAAGCACCAGACGTTCAATTTGCTCAGCCGTTAACTTTTGCTCGAGGTACAATTGTATATCGACCTCCACCCCTTTTTCGTGCAACAATGCCAGTCCGTTCCGACTGGTGCTGCATTTCGGATTGTGGAGGTAACGCGGTTTAGAAGTCATCGATCTCGATTTTTGCTCCGCTGCCTTCACGCATCAAATAGGCTTTTAACATATCGTCGAGGTCACCATCCATGATGGCGTCAACGTTCGATGTTTCGTACCCGCTGCGAAGGTCTTTCACCAGTTTGTATGGCTGCATGACGTATGAGCGGATTTGCGATCCCCATTCGATTTTCTTCTTGCCTGCTTCAATTTCGGCTTTTGCTTCATTGCGTTTGTCGAGCTCCATTTCATAGAGCTGAGAACGCAACAACTGCAAGGCTTTCTCTTTATTCTGAAGCTGTGAGCGCGTTTCGGTGTTGTCGATAACAATGCCGGTAGGTTTGTGACGCAAGCGGACACCTGTTTCAACTTTGTTTACGTTTTGTCCACCCGCACCTCCTGATCGGAAGGTTTCCCAGGTGATGTCTGACAGGTTGATATCGATGGCGATGGAGTCATCTACCAGTGGGTAGACGTAAACCGACACAAAGGAAGTATGTCGACGAGCATTGGAATCGAACGGCGAGATGCGAACCAAGCGGTGCACTCCATTTTCTCCTTTCATCATGCCGAATGCAAACTGTCCGTCGAACTCAAGCGTAACCTGCTTGATTCCTGCTACATCACCTTCTTGCATGTCGAGCTCGCTCACTTTGTACCCACTCTTCTCACCCCACATGATGTACATGCGCATAAGCATTGAAGCCCAGTCGCAACTTTCGGTGCCACCAGCTCCTGAGGTGATCTGCATTACGGCGCTCAGGGCGTCTTCTTCTGCAGAAAGCATGTTTTTGAATTCGAGGTTTTCAATGGCGTCGGCGGCACTTTTGTACTGCGACATCACCTCTTGTTCTGAATATTCGCCTTCTTTGAAAAACTCATACATCACCTGCAGGTCTTCAACCGCTGTGCTGCATGATTCAAAACTGTCGGTCCACATTTTTTTGGCTCTGATGCGTCGCATGATCTGTTCCGCGCGTTTTGAATCGTTCCAAAACTCGGGATCTAGGGTATGCTTTTCATCTTCTTCGATCTCAACTAGTTTGCGATCGACGTCAAAGGTACCCCCTCAACGCAGCCAGGCGTTTGTACAGTTCCTGTACGTTATCTACTGTTATCATAAGGGCGCAAAGGTAATTCAATTCTCGGGTTGTTAGACAACCATTGTCACAAGGAAAAGGCAGTTTCACATTTTTTTTTGCATCTTCACAGCAAAGAAAAAAGCATGGAGATTTTAGACGATGACCGCCAGAATGAGGTTCACGACGGACCAGCATTGGCGACCTTAGAAAGCGAGGGTTATGTATTTGATTTTGGCAAGGCCTTCGAAATCGGTTGGAACATCTTCCGCGAAAACATGGGTGGTTTCATCGGGTTTTTCTTGGTGGCATTGCTCATCATCGTTGTTAGCTGCATCACGATCATTGGACCGTTGCTTATTGCCATGCCGTTGTTCGCCGGTTTTTTGATAGTAGGGACAAAGATCTATCGAAAAGAAGCATACAGTTTCAACGACTTTTTCGGTGGCTTTTCAAGGTTTGGACCGCTACTTGGGTATTTCTTGCTGTACATGCTCATCTCGATGGTTTTCGTTTTGCCAATGTTAATTCCTTTTATGAACGATTTTAGTGGAATGATGGAACTGGCTGAAAACGATCGGTATGCTTTTCAACGCTCTATCAACGATGCGATCATGCCGACTTTCGCATTGAGTTTTGTCGTTGGGCTGTTCGTGCAAGTCATCGCTCTTTTTGCACTGCCATTGATTGTTATCGGCAAACTAGGCACTACCGAAGCCATTGGCTGGGCGTTTAAAATTGCGAAAAAGAACTTTTGGTGGTTGCTGCTTTATGCGTTTGTGGCTTCATTGGTTGCCCAAACGGGGGTTATTGCCTGCTACATTGGTATGTTCTTCACCCTTCCACTTGCTGAGTTGATAAAACTTGGTGCCTACCTTCAAGTATTTGGTTCGGGCGCTAAGAATCGTGATTGAGGCATTGCCGTATGGCCTCGTATTCAAAACCCCTTTGCAGCGCAAAGCGTACGAGTTTGTCGCGTTCTTTCGCTGTTTTCGCCCTCTCGCTTCCCTTGCTGCGAAGCACTTCGGTGAGCTTTTGAAGGTATTCGTCTTCGTCTATGTTTTTCATTATCGCTGCGCGGATGACAGATTCTGTGAGGCCCGAGAACTTTAGTCCGTGGCGTATCTTGTTTCGTCCCCACCCTTTGATGCGGAAATGTCCGGTTACATAAGCCGCGGCATACCGTTCATCGTCTTGATACCCTCCTTCGTGAAGTTCTGCAATGGCGCGTTCCCATTCGTCATCCGTCATGTCCATGCCGTTGGCTTTCTCTCTAACTTCTTTTTTTGTCCGCTCCCGATAAGCACAGAAATATCGCAGTGCATCGAGCTTGCCATTGAAATCCAGCGGTTTCTTTTCGTCTTTATCTGCACTTTTCACATCTGCAAGGTGCAATGAAGACGGGGTTTTCGCAACTTTTTTTGTCGATGTCCGTTCGAAGACTCAAAACTTATCAACAGGCTGTTGATTTTTGTACCTTTGCGTTCCTCTTATTTAAGGAGACTATGAAATCTGAACTCGTTAAGAAGCTCGAAGAGCTGTTGCAAACTGAAGAACTTGCATCTATCAAACAAGATGTAAGAAATGTACGTGCTGAGTACAACGCCCTAACAACCAAAGATCGTCAAGATCAAGAGGCTGCATGGAATGAGCTGGAGCACGAAGAAGGTGAAATGTTCGAATATCAGCCAGCGGCTGAAGACGAAGCTTTTGAAGCATTGAATGCGACCTATTCGGAGCGCATCAAAGAGCTGGGAAGAAAGATTGCTGAAGAGCAAAAAAACAACCTGGATGCTAAGAAGGCCATCCTCGCAGAGTTCGAAGGACTAATCAAAACCGAAGAAAACGTTGGAAAGGCGTTTGCAACTTTGAAAGAGCTGCAAGACAAATGGAAAACCATCGGTGAGGTGCCTGGAGATCAGTACAAAGAGGTGCAAGACACGTATTCTCGTTTGCACGATGAGTTTTATTACAACATCAACATCTACAAGCAGCTTCAGGATCACGATTTGAAAGTGAACCTCAAGAAAAAAGAAGAGTTGATTGCTTTGGCGGCTGAGCTGCACAAAGAAGAGAATATCAAAGAGATCGAGATTCTAGCGCGTTCGTATCAGAAGCAGTGGACGGAAATTGGTCCGTCGCCGCGTGAGACGTACAAAGAGTTGGGTGATACGTTTTTCGGACATGTCCGTGCTGGATACGAAAAAGTACAAGCCCACTACGATGAAATAAAATCGGGCCTTGAGGCGAACCTCAACCTGAAGAAAGCTTTGGTAGACAAAGTGCGTCAGATTGCTGGCTTGGAAATAACCAACCACGGCACATGGACGAAGAAGACCGAGGAAATTCTCGCCATTCAGAAAGAGTGGAAAGAGATTGGGTACGGACCTAAGAAAGAAAACGAAGAAGTATGGCAGGAGTTCCGTGGAATCTGCGATCAATTCTTCGAAAAGAAAAACAACTACTACAACGCTCGAAAGGGCGATCAGAAAACCAATCAGTCGAAAAAAGAAGCTTTGTTGGTGAAAGCCAATGAGTGGAAAGACAGTACAGATTGGAAAAAAGCTACAGAGTCGATCATCAAAATTCAGGAAGACTGGAAAGCCGTTGGCGCTTGTGCCCCAGCTGAGGAGCGCAAATTGTGGCAGAAATTCCGCGAAGCATGTGATCATTTTTTCAATGCGAAAAAAGAACACTTCGCAGGCATGGATGACCGCCAAGCTGAAAATCAGAAAATGAAAGAGGCATTGTTGGCAGAGATAGAAGCGTTTCAACCGTCAGGTTCTCAAAACGTGGATGCTGCCAAGCTGCGCGAATTTGGCCAACAGTGGTCGGCAATCGGACACGTTCCGAGAAAGGTTATGAAGTCGATTCAAGATCGCTATTATGCCGCTATCGACGCGCATTACAGCTCGTTGAAGCTTGAGCGCAGGGAGCGTTCAGTTGACGCGTACAAAGATCGTTTGGAAAACCTCAAAGGTGGTGACGGTGGTGACCGTCAGGTAAAACGTGAGAAGAATTTGTTGCGTGAAAAAATCGATCGCCTGAAGCAACACGTGCTCCAGTATGAAAACAACATGAGTATTTTCACTGGTCCAGGCGCTGATGATCTCAAGAAAGATATCGAGAAGAAAATCCGTTCTGCGCAAGAAGAAATCGAAGAGATCAAGCAAAAGCTTCGCTTGTTCAACGAGATCTAATCTATGCTGAATATGCGGCTAAGTCGCTAATTACCGGTACAGAAGAAATGTGTTTTGGCAAGGTGAACTCAAATCGAGCACCTTTGCCTTCTTCACCATGTGGAGTTACCTTGCCTCCATGACGTGAAACGATGCGCTGAACGATTGCTAGACCGACGCCAGTGCCCTCGAAATCTTCATGTGGATGCAATCTTTGGAAAACGCCAAACAGTTTATCGGCGTAAGCCATATCGAACCCTACACCGTTGTCTTCAATGCAGTAGGAAATGAATTCACCATGGTCAGCGCTTCCAATTGAAATCTGCGCTTCGCCATTTTTACCTGTGAACTTGATGGCATTCCAAATGAGGTTCACCAAAACCTGACGAATCATTGAAGCATCGCCCTGGCAATTGTGTGATACATTCATGTTAAATTGAATCTGCCGATCAGGCACTTGGCTCTTCAGTTCGGCTACCACTTCGTTTGTCAGTTGCTCCATCCCCACTTCTGTGGCTACCAATTGCTTTCGGCCCATACGGGAGAAGTCGAGCAGGTCGTCTATAAGTTCCGACATTTCGTGCGCTCCGGCACGGATGCGCGTGAGGTAATGCTGTGCTGTTTCATCGAGGTTGTCTGAATATTCTTCGTACAACACTTCTGTAAATCCGCTAACCGCGCGCAAAGGAGCCCGTAAGTCGTGCGATACAGAGTAGCTAAACGATTCCAGTTCACTGATGGCTTGGCGCAGCTTCGTTGTTCTGTCGTGGACGTGCTTTTCAAGGTCTTCGTTGATATCTTTCAACTGCTCTTTCGCAAAGGCGTTGGCGATTGCCGACCCGAGGTTTCCCGACAAGGTGAGCAGCGCATTCAAGATATACTCCGGAATGTTTCGCGACTTGTCTAAACCGTAAACGAGCAATCCGCCCACATTGCCAGTAATCGTCATCGGCGATAGCACTGCTTTCTGCAGTCCGTGTTTGGCAAGCAAACCACTTACCGATTTCGAAGTCTTTTTATGCTCCAAGACGAATATCTTTCCTTCAAGCAACGTGCTTAAGGTTTCAGACACGTCGAGGTCGTTGATGTTCGCATCCAAAGATCCTTTGTATTCGCGACTATCAACATCCCAATAACCAGAGCGTGTATACTGAATGCTTCCGTCTTCTTGCGGGTGCAGCAGGAAAACAGCCATCTTGTCGGCCAGGGTAGCCAATCCAACTTTTTCGATTGCAAGTTCAATCTTCTCTTCTAAATCACCTTCGTTGAGAAGGATAGACGCTGCGCCAGCCACCGCTTGCATCACCTCACCGTTGTGCGCCAGTTCAGCCTCTTTGTTTTTGAGCGCGGTAACATCTTCAGTACTGATCAACATCCGGTAAAAGCCCGCTTGGTTGCCTAGAAACTTCCAACGTTTCAGTGTGTATATCAGTTCATTGGCGCGGTTCAGAAATGGCAATTCAAAACTAAAAGTTTCTTGATTGTTCCAAATTGCACTGATAAATCCTTCGTAGTACCTGATGGCCTCTGGCAGGTAAAACGAAGTTGAGTACTTCTCAAACTCGCTCATTGATGCGCATGCGTGCAATTGCAATCCAACGGGGTTTATGTTGGTGATTCTGATTTTCTTTCGCAAGGCCTTTACTTTGGCCATGTCTAATTTTAAGTAATCCAGTATATCTACCACGCCATCGCTGCGCAGCGATTCGAGGTAGTCATGCAGTTCAGAATAGTCGTACTCTGCAATGGCGATAGAAACCGATTCAATGATGGTTCGGTAGCGGTGTTCTGACTCTTCAAGAATCTCTTGGTACTTTTTCCGCTCAATGGAGTAGACCACCGTTTTCTCAAGCAAATTGGCATCGAATTCACCTTTCACGATGTAATCTTGCGCTCCTTGCTTCACGATGTCGAGGGCTATGCTTTCATCGCTCAAACCCGAAAGAATAACAATGGGAGCTTTGATCACTTGTCGCAACGCGATAAACGATTCTTGTCCGAAACTATCGGGAAGAAAAAGGTCGAGAAACACAATATCGAACTCAGACTCTGTAGCCTTCTCAATGGCCGATTGCAGGTCTTCTGCATGTTCAATCTGAATAAAGAAATCGCGAATTTGACTGAGTACTTCTTTGAAAATGATGAAATCCTGAAGGTTATCTTCTACAATTAGAATTCGCGTTTTCAGATAGCTCATATCACGGCTTTTGGCAAAGTAAATTTCACTGCGGTCCACTCCCCTTCTTTCGAGTCGAGCGATATGGTACCTCCATATCTTTTCACAATCTCTCTCGCCAAGGTAAGTCCAGCACCGGTGTGGTCGTTTCCGTGTCCGAAACGCTTAAACATCTCGAACAACTTGTCTAAATATAATGGATTTATGCCTTTGCCATTGTCTTTAACGGTTATCTCACAAAAATCTCCTTTGTCTACTGTGCGCACCTCAATGCATAGTGGACGTTCAGCGCGGTAATCGAAACAATTTTGCACCAGTGCTTTGAATAGTTGCACAGCTTGTCCGGGTGCCATCATCACCGCAGGCAGCTCATCGTATTCTACCACCCCTTCATTCAAGCGGATTTCGTTAGAATACATCGAGAATAAATCGTTCAACACCCCATTGAGGTCGACAGGCACAATCTCTTCTTGACTGCGGTTAACGCGCGAAAGATCAACCAAGGCCGCCATCATACGTTTCATGCGGTCGGCATTTTCCAAACAGTAATTGAGGTATTCTTTTGCTTCATCAGACACTGTATCACCTGCTTTTGCTTCAAAAAGCTTCAAGAATGAACTCACCATGCGGAGCGGTTCCTGCAAGTCGTGCGAAACGGAATAAAGAAAGCGTTCGTAGTCACCAGTTGGCTCAGCGAGTACTTTATTTGATCTTGAATCAAGGGTGTTTGTTTGTTTCTGCATCATTACATTCTGTTTTCATTGAGAACTTCGGCAATAATTTGTGGCAGCTGTGCGATTTCTCGCGATTTGCTGACGCATCTTTTGACTC
>JANRAA010000035.1:6027-9761 GCA_030728235.1 Flavobacteriales bacterium | reverse complement strand
CTCTTAATGCTGTTTCGCCACTTCATTACGCTTCCAGCAATAATTAAAAGTCCGGAATCTCGAAACTGAGCTTCAAAATCCCGGACTCTTCACTCAATATTCAATGCTCAGAACTGATTCTGGTTTGAAACGTTGTCGGCTTACCTCCTTGCCTACTACAAATACACATGCTTCGCCAGATTTGACAACGGCTATGTGAGCCAGTTCGTGCAAGTAGCAACGCAGACGATAAAACCGAAATCCGCCTTCAATCCAGCTTTCAATGGTTTCTGCTGTGAGTTGGTCGCGGAAGTCGACGGCGGTGCGGACAATCACTTCGGATATTTCCGGACTTGATTTCGCTTTGGCAAGCTTTCGCTTTTTGTACCGAAATCCTTGCGACCACGCTTCCAAATCATTGAACAGTGCTGTTCCAGTGGGCTGTTTGCCCGCACCTTTCGCTTTGAAAAAGTAGCTCTCGCCCCCTTTATCGATGATCGAAACGGCGTTTTCTTCATTCAGCACTTTTGCAAACGGATGCTCTTCAGCTACCAATTCAGGGGCCACGCGGGCCACGATTTTCCCCTCATCCAGCGCAGCTGTAGCTATGTATCGCACGGCGAGTTTATTCCGACGGATGAATTTAACATCGACATCGTTGAATCCTAAAAGCGGAAAAACAGCGACATCATCCGCGAGTAAACGGATACCAAACGCATGTCGGCAAAGTATTCGCAGCTTCGTCGCCGGATCACCTCCATCCAAATCAAGTCGCTCGTCGGCCTCCACAAAACCTGCTTCTTTGGCGATCAATAAACCGTCGTTGAACGAAAATCCATCGACGAAAATACGCGTCAGAATGTAGTTTGTACTTCCATTTAGCACGCCGCGAATCGAGGAGACACCATGTGGGAAGCACGTTTCGAGCAGACGAACGATCGGCAGTGCACCTCCACACGAAGCTTCATACAGCAAGTTTTGATTTCCAAATCCGCTCAGTTGAGCGACCAATTGCTTGTTGGCGGTAACGAAAAGTTGGCGGTTTTTGATCGTCGCCTCGTACCAAATTTTCGCGTCCTTCACGTTGCCCGTCGCCTCCACCACCACATCCACAGCGGGGTCGTTGATGAGTGACAACACATCCGTAGTAGCTTCCAAATGCAGTCCATTTCGTTTTTTCTCCCCATTCTTCACGGCAACGCCGTGGATGTTGAAGCGGGCAGTTCCGAGTTGTTGCCATGCTTCATAAAAGCCTCTACCCGCTGTCCCGAAGCCGATCAATGCTATATTTAACTTTTTCATTTCCAAGTCGTTATTACAGGGTTAGACACTTTTTCATTGATTTGTTCGAATGCCTGTTGAAGATCTTCGATGAGATCATCGGCGTTTTCGATGCCACAGGATAGGCGGATCAAAGCATCGACTACACCTGCATTGCGGCGGACATCGACCGGAGTGCTTTTGTGGGTCATGGTTGCAGGATGGCAGAGCAAACTTTTCACCCCACCGAGACTTTCAGCGAGTTTGAACAACTTCGTGGATGTCACAAAATTGGTTGCTGCTTGTTCGTCGCCATTTTTGATCACGAACGACACAACTCCACCGAAAAACGATTGTTGTTTGGCAGCTAGCAAATGATTTGGATGGCTCTGAAGTCCAGGAAAATAAACCCTTTCAACCTCCTCTCTGCTTTCTAACCATTGAGCCACGGCCAATGCATTTTCGCTTTGACGCTGCAACCTCAGTTCGAGTGTTTCGATGCCGCGAATCGTCAACCAGCAATCGAAAGGACCGAGTACTGCCCCTGTCGCATTTTGGATGTACTTGATACGTGCGGCAATCTCCGGATCTTTGGCTACGACAGCTCCAGCAATGACATCCGAATGTCCTGCCAGGTACTTCGTGGCACTGTGAATCACAATATCCGCCCCCAGGGCGATGGGCTGTTGTCCGATAGGTGATGCGAACGTGTTATCAACCACCAGCAGCGCATTGTGGGCGTGTGCGATATCTGCCAACAGAGCGATATCACTGATTTTGAGCGTAGGATTTGTCGGCGTTTCCAGCCAAATAAACTTCGTCTTCTCCGTGCTGCTGCCACCTCTTCAGGTTTCGAGGTGTCTACAAACGTGATTTTGACTCCGAATTTTTCGTACACCCCGGCATAAAGACGGAAGGTACCCCCGTAGATGTCATCAACGGCGACCACTTCGTCGCCCGACGAAAGCAGCTTCACCACTGCATCTACCGCCGCTAGTCCGCTCGAAAACGCGAACCCACCTGCACCGCCTTCAAGCTGTGCCAGCAAGTCTTCGAGCACCTTTCGGGTCGGGTTGTTAGAACGAGAATAGTCGAAACCCTTGTGGATGCCAGGAGCATCTTGGACAAAAGTTGACGTTTGATGGATAGGAACACTGATGGAACCTGTAGCCGCATCCACTGGAACGGCATGAATTAATAAAGTACTGTTTTTCATGGTGTTACGCATGTTTTAAAAGTTAAACATTCGCACCACTCAACGAGAATCCACTTCCGGAAACAGACTTCTTAGAAAAAAGAAATCCCTTCCGGATAAGCCGAAAGGGATATATATCTCGAGATGTATAAATCTACCTTACGCGCTTATCTTCCCTCTTGCGAGGTAGGAGTTGGCACCTTAATCGTTTCCGACCAGGTTGCCAAGGTTTCACAGGGCCTAATCCCTCCACCTTTCGTGATAAGTGTTGCATTAAAAAGAACTGCTGCAAAGGTATTTCAAAAAGGTATCAAAAAAGCAAGTGTTTTATAAAAAAAACATCAACACGCTGTTAATCAATTAAATACCTGCGTTTAATATTATTCTACCGCATCTCAGAATCCATTTTCGCCACCAGGTTGTGACGATTATGAAATGCAAGTCATCCCATTCAATCCTACTTTTGAATCAAAAGTTTTTCTTTGAAAAACAACCCATCATTTGTCAAGACAAAGGCTTGATAAACGCCTGCTGGCCATTGAGAAACATCCACATTCAAATTCCCCATTAGACTGATCGTATTAAAAACCAGTTGGCCAGCATTGTTGTATATCCTTACATCAGATTTCGAAGCAGGTAATATCATAGTCACCTGATCATTTGCTGGATTTGGATACAAAGAAAAAGAACCAATTTCATGATCAAGCACGTGGACATAAGAGACAAAAACCTCCCCACTCAAGGTGCCACACCCCTCCTCATTTAAAACCAAAACCGAGTAAAGTCCATCAGCATCAATCGACAAAGTTTGGTTCGTTGCGAGTAAAATTGGTTCACCATTTAAAAACCATTGAAATTGAGTTCCTGCATTCGCAGAAAGCAAGTTACCATCGATAGTAAATGATGACTCCAGATTTTCAAGAACCACAACTGTGACCTCGTCACTTCCGGTGCAGCCGAGCGCATCGGTTGCCGTTACTTCATACATTGTAGTTTCAATAGGCGACACAACAATTATTTCGTTACCAACACCATTCGACCAAAGTACAGGAAACTCTGATTCTGCGAACAGTTCGATTTCTTCACCTGCGCAGATGATGAGGTCATCGCCTGCATCTACATCCACGTCATTAACTTCAAAAAGCAACGAGTCAGACACAGAGCAAATTGGGTTCGACACTTGAAGAGAAATGGTGGTTAAACCAGACTCGAAAACAAACTGGAACAACGAATCTCCTCCAGCCATTTGACCATTTACACTCCAAAGGTATTCTTCAATGAATTCAGCATTGTTCTGAAA
>JANRAA010000035.1:274-6017 GCA_030728235.1 Flavobacteriales bacterium | reverse complement strand
CCTTCGCAAATCATGTCCAAGCTCGATGCAAATTCTGCCAAGCTATCTGGACAATCAAAAATGGTGTGCCAAGTTGTATTGGTGATAATTGGTGGATTCGCATCGAAGTAAATTGATGCCTCGTTATAAATTACATCACCACCAACAACATCTTCTTTGGGTCTGATGCTGAAAGCTACAAAGCCCTGACTGTCTGTGCCGCAGCAAGTGCTATCGGGAAGATTAATGTTTAGGAACTGAAAATGAACCACACCTTCTGTATCGATGGTTGTAGTATGGTCATGACTCCCCATGATCGGCATAAAGGTGCTGATATCGAGCATTTCAATATCAAGAGAATCGACGATAACAATATCATTCGCGGGGGCGTTACCAATGTTTTGAAAACGAATGTAGTAGATAAGATCATCGTCAGCATTGACAAAATGATGCTCGTCTGTATATCCCGGATATTCAGTGTATTTATCGTTCGGATCATATGAACAGGTTAGCACAGGGGTGTTTTGCCAAGCTTCAAAAGCATATTCTCCTAGCTCATCATTGAAAAGACTCAACGTCAATTGCATTGGGAACGACTGCCCCAAGAATTCCGGACCCGGACCTTCAAGTCTGACGCGATAGTTCAAAGACTGTCCTGGCAACAAGTCCTCGTTCACTTCCCAAATCACCAATCCCGGCTCTATGGTTACAGGATCAACGACATCCAAATTTAAAAGCTCCACATTCAGAGACGGATCAAAAGTGAGTGTTATAGTGCCGTTCAATGTCGTATTTCCGAGGTTGTGTACGTGTAAACCTGGAGCCAAACCATCGAAACAATGCATACCTCCATTCATAGCAATTGGATGCATGTTCCAATATGGAAGGTACTCATCAGGCTCGATGAGGAAATCTACAACCACATTCGGACAGGCGTCGACTACGATGGTTTGAGAGATGGCATTCGATGCATCCCAGCCTTCTTCTGCATTTAGGATAGAAACGGTATAGGTTCCATACGGCAGATTATCAAAATAGAACGTACCCTGATTATTTGTGAATCCTACCCACCCTAGTTCCTCGATTGTTACTTGCCAATTAAACAATCCTATATCGGAATTAAAATCATTATTTAGGGTGTAAGCACCATCCCCATTAACATCAAGAAAGACATGTCCTGTAACATCACCTTGATAAAGACAATTGCCTCCATCGCATCCTGCTGATGCATAGAAATTACACGCTTCAGGATCATTGCATCCCGGGAAAGTGCACAAACCACCACAAGTTGCTTCGGGATTAAAGTTGCAGGCATTTTCGTTCATGCAACCAACGATGCCTTCGGTTCCATCGCATATTCCACAATCGTTGTATGCGTAAAAACACTCACTATCACATCCAGCATTATTTATGTAGTTGCATGCTGTTTGATCACTGCATCCTGGGTAAGTACACGAGCCATCATCGCAAGAAGCAGACTCATTGTAGTTACAAGCCAAAAGGTCAGTGCATCCACATCCTGTTTCGCAACAAGTGCCGTCATCATTATTTGCTTCAACATTGTAATTGCACGCAGAAGGATCAGTGCATCCAAAAATTTCAATACCACTAAAGTGAACGCGGACGTATTCTTGGATTTCATCATTATCGTCATGACCATCTTCTTCATCAGAGAAATCAACCTCCACGATTTCCATTCTTCCATCTCCGTTCACATCTTTCAACTGAAACTCGTAATCCAATCGGAAGGGTGTTAAAGCGTCACCCTCGGTAAATACCCCTGAGCCATCGTTCAAAATAACAATAACAGAATCTTCAGTAGCATCGGCGAAGCTCGTTAAGAAGAGATCCAAGTCTTCGTCTCCATCCCAATCTGCCACTCCTCTCAATGCGCACTTATTACCCTGAAAAATCTCGACAGGCATTCCGAAAGTTCCATCTCCCAATGAAGGAATGATATATAGTTTTTCACCAACCACATCATCAACGATGATATCATCGAATCCATCACCCTTCAAATCTCCACTGCTTAATGTTTCCTGACCTGAACCGCTGCCAGGCAACGCTAAGTCTATGGCTGGTTCAAACACCAGATTACCTTGGTTTATACAATATTGTATACCTGCTGTATTTGGGTATTTGCTTGCGTAAACGACATCCAATAAACCATCGTTGTTAAAATCGCCAACTGCGTTGATATTCACAGTGAAAACAACGCTGGAATTAAGGCTTAAAATCGCTCCAAAGGATCCATTTCCGTCGTTTGCACGATACCAAGAGTCATAGGTAAGATCCAAATCACCATCGTTATCTAAGTCTACTAGATGAAAGATTGACGAGGCATTAAAACCAGATACTTCTCTTTTAAAAGTACCGTCCGTATCTTGATATGACACATTGCATTGTGCTGAACCGAAATTTGTTTCCGTAACTGCGTAGCGAGAAACTATATCGAGCAGACCATCACCATTCAAATCAGCAAGTTTCACTTGGTTGCAGAATTTACCGAAATCGCTTGTTGGAATCATCTGACGACGGTTGAAGTTAAAAGTACCGGAATTGTCTTGATGCAAGATATATCCGCTTTCATGCGAAGCTGCAACCACCATTTCACTCAGTCCATCTCCATTGAGATCACCAAAGGCAAAATCTTTGAAGTGAGTTCCCGATTGCTCTCTGTTAGTGGTAGCGGGTACCAGTGCAAAAACTTCCTTAAAAAGCGGACCTTTCGCGATGGCTCTTGTGTGTTCCCCGTAATTGATATTCCATTGCTGATGAACCCAAATGGGTATGTCTAAAAACCCATCTCCCGTCAGATCGACCAATTCGCTCGGCATATCTCGAGAGTAACTAAGTCCGGGCAAATGACTGTTTATAGAAATCGGAACTGAAAACCCATTAGATTCATTTAAAGAAGTGGAGAATCCGAAGCCATTGTAAAGTAACATATCGACATCTCCATCGATATCAACATCTTCGAAATAGATATGCTCAATATTGTTGGCTATAAACAATTGTTCAATCGTATAATTACCTGCCCCATTTTGCGAGAGTTTATACATTCTGCCACTACCACCATAGAAATACAACTCCTGCAATCCATCTTCATCGCAATCACAGCCATGCATAAGCACAGGATCAAAGGTTGATGTGGCAGTAAAATCAGATGTTATGTTCTCGGAATCCGCATAATTGCCTCCTCCAAGATTTTTTAACCACCCAACGAGATTTGAACGTCTCCAAACAAGATCTTGTAGTCCGTCATTATCAAAATCTAAACGTTCCACGGCACTAAAATTCAGGTTATTTCCGCTGTTAAGAAGCGAATTTGGACCAAATTGTCCATCCCCAATATTCATCACACGACCCATTTTACCGCTTGCCTTGTAGAGTATATCCAGATCACTATCATCATCTAAGTCCATCATCCAGAATGAAGACGGATCAGTGTTACCAAGAATGAGCACGGTATCTCTATCAAGTAGTTGATCAGTTGAATAAGTAAGATGCAGAGTTGCTGATGGTGAGGTCTTTAAGCTAATAACCTCCAGTCGAGCATCACCGAATAAGTCTCCTGCAAAAGCTGCTTCTGAGGCTGAATTATTGATGTTGTCATTGTACTGGACAAGGTTTTGCGATCCATCATTTAGGTATGAATCAACTCCCCAAAGCAAATCCATGTGCCCATCTGCATCAAGGTCATGAAAGTACATCGGGTCATACGAATTTAGACCATCAAACATCAGAGGAATCCGCTCAAATTCCCCGTCACCAAGCCCTTTATAAAAAGAAGTAGGAAAGTTCGTCATGACGTCGATGATGCCATCCCCATCAAAGTCTACGTAATTGTACTGTCTATACTTGAGGCAATTAAATGAGCATGCAGCTTTATCGGTTTTTGCAATCGTATAGGATTCTAGAAATTGAGAAAATCCCAAGATTGGCAAAAACAAAGCGGCAGTAAGAAATACCAAGAATCTCATAGCATGTCAATTTAGTCAACTGATTGGAGGCCAAATAGCAAGCTACACTATTTTTTCCGATTACTAAAGTCTATCGAAATTGCACGGTGCTAATCAATTCAATAAACCCTATCCATTTACTTTCCACTTTCACTGCGCTGATAGCGTTGCATTTCATTCTCTTCGCTACCACCTTGTCGTTGCTTAAAAAGCTCAAAACGAGTTGGTTGCTGCACCGGTGGCCAGTTGTTATTGCTCATATCAACATCCGCAATCTCCATGTATGGGTCCAACGCGATGCTTGCAACTTCTTTTTCGGTGATGAAGACTTTCGTTACCGTATTCTCAGACATTCTCCAAATTTCAACAGGTATTTTCCTGATTTCCTCAGTACCATCTACATAGGTGAATTTAAAAATCAATGGCATAACCAAGCCACCGATATTTTCAACCGTTACTTCATAAAATTGCTTGCTGCTTTCTATTAATTTACGCTCTGCATCAGAGAGGTCGCCCATGTATTTGTCATACTCTTGGGTATCGAGTGAAAGGACTTCGTACTTGTTTCTCGTCGTGTAAAAATCGTTCAGGCTTGGATCAGCTTCGAGCATGGTTTGAACAATATATGTCTTATCTCTTTCGAGCGATATGTCGGCTGCTTTGGCTTCATCTTGCGCTTTTTTGAATGCCATTTCCACTTCCGGATTTTTGGTATCCATTTGGAACCAACGTACTTTTTTCAAACTCATGTCTACGTGATCGGTGCTGTAAAACCATCCCCACCAAAACCAGTCGAGATCAACAGCGCTGGCATCTTCCATGGTTCTGAAAAAATCGGCAGGTGTTGGATGTTTGAATGCCCAACGACGCGCATATTCTTTGAATGCGTAGTCAAACAACTCACGTCCCATTACCGTTTCACGCAGTATGTTCAAAGCTGTTGCAGGCTTACCATAAGCGTTATTTCCAAACTGGTATATCGATTCTGAGTTGGTCATAATCGGAGAGATTTTCGTTTTATCTCCTCCCATGTAATCGGTGATGTTGCGAGCTGGACCTCTGCGGGTCGGGTAGTTTCTATCAAACTCTTTTTCAGTAAGATACTGACAGAAAGTATTCAATCCTTCATCCATCCAGGTCCACTGACGTTCATCAGAATTGATGATCATTGGAAAGAAATTGTGTCCCACTTCGTGGATGATGACGCTGATCATACCTGTCCGTGTACGCTCAGAATACGTCCCATCTGGCTCCGGACGTCCGCCATTGAAACAGATCATCGGGTACTCCATCCCTATCCACTTTGAGTGCACTGAAATGGCCACAGGATAGTTGTAATCGATGGTGAATTTAGAATACGTTTTCAACGTTTGTGCAACCGCTTTGGTGCTGTATTGCTCCCACAGCGGATTTCCTTCTTTTGGGTAAAACGACATCGCAAGTGGACGGTTTTTACCGACCTCTACTCCCATCGCATCCCAAATGAATTTGCGGCTCGAAGCGAAGGCGAAATCGCGGACATTCTCAGCTTTAAAAACCCACGTTTTTCGTCCTTTTTGTCTGTTCTTCTCTTTTTCTCTTGCCTCTTCTTCTGTCACAATGATAACCGGTTGGTCAGCATTTTTGGCTTGATCGAAACGTTTCTTTTCAGTTGCAGTGAGGACATCATTTGGGTTTTGAAGGACTCCTGTTGAAGCAACGATGTGATCTGAAGGCACAGTGATCGACACATTGTAATCGCCGAAGTTGAGCGTGAACTCACCGCGGCCGAGGAATTGTTTGTGCTGCCAACCTTCATTGTC
>JANRAA010000035.1:0-264 GCA_030728235.1 Flavobacteriales bacterium | reverse complement strand
ATTGTATAAAGGTAGTTGCCATCTTCTTCGAAATACTCATACCCAGAACGGCCACCTACCTTCATACGATCGTTTACATTGTACCACCATTTGATAGAGAATGTGGTTTTCGCTCCCGGTTTCAGTGCTACTGGAAGGTCGATGCGCATCATTGTTTTGTTGACCGTATACTTCAAGTCTTTACCACTGCCATCTTTCACCTCTTCGAGTTTGAATCCACCGTCGAACCAAGGTTCCATTCCGAGCACCGATCCAAAGTCCATA
>JANRAA010000034.1 GCA_030728235.1 Flavobacteriales bacterium | reverse complement strand
GATATACTACGGAGGAAATTTTATAAACTCATCTGGTGTGATAATACACAACATTGCTATGTGGGATGGGTCGGGATGGCAACCATTGGGCGGTGGAACAGCTGGTACCGTTTATGAAGTCGAGAAACACCCTGACGGCGGGATTGTCGTTATTGGTGGGTTTACCTATGCTGATGGATTGCTTGTATCGAACATTGCCCGTTGGGATGGAAGCTCGTGGTCGGCTATTGGTGGCGGTACCTATTCAGTTCCCGAGGAGTTGGTAGTTTCTCCAGATGGAACGATATACATTATAGACATAGCGCCCCTCACATATACGAAAATCTTGAGAAAATGGGATGGAACGACATGGACCGACATTTATAATTTTCTTGATTATTCAACGGTCAATGATCTAGCGATCGATGCCTCTGGGCAATTGATAATATCTGGATCATTCACCAACATAGGAGGTGTTGCTGCCAACTACATTGCGCGGTATGACGGCACAACATTTCATCCAATGGGGACATTGAGTAATGAACCATCCATTTTGAAACTGGATAAACTGGGTCAACTCTATGCGCGTGTTTTGGCTTCTATATACAAGTTTGACGGAAGTGATTGGGTGTTGCATGCAAATTGCACATCGTCAATTTTGGATTATGATTTTGATACAGATGGAAACATGTATGTATGCGGAACATTTACCACCATTTTAGGAACACCTTTTAAGAGGGTAGCCGTATGGAATGGCACATCCTATGCCTCACTAGGTGATGGGTTGAGCGCGCCTTGTTACGACGTTGAGGTAGTTGGTAATAAAGTTTATGCAGGCGGAGGATTCCTCAATTCAGAAGTAACCATTTCGCTCAAAAGAGCAGGATATTTTCTATTGCCCAGCCTGCTGCCCGTAACATGGGGCAATGTGTCGGCCGTTCGAAGCAACTTCGGTGTAGAGATAGCATGGGAGACCTACTCTGAAGTAAACTGTGATTATTTCACTGTTGAACGCAGCCAAGACCTAACACATTGGTCGATTGTAGCAAATCAACAGGGGGCAGGCAATAGTGAGTCGCTGCTCAACTACATGGTTTTAGATAGATTTAGTCCCGAGGGAAAGTGTTATTACAGAATTCTTGAAACCGATTTTAATGGGGATAACTCTTCCTCGCAAATTGTGGCTGTCGAGGATCTTCAAACAGACGATATTTCATTGTATTTTGACGGACAACATCTGCAATTGGCAGGCAACACACCATCGGATTTGACGGTCATCATTTACTCAACCTCTGGGAAGTTGATGCACCAGGCTCAATTGAACATGTTTGAACCACTGGATGTTTCAAGCTTAGCCACAGGCATTTACATCGTGAACGTTTGGGAAAGAAACAAACTGCGTGTTAACCAGAAAATATCAGTTCTATAGGTGTTTTCAACGGAAAAAATGCTGAGCGAAGCAGCAATTGAATTTTAGCCGCTTCGCTTGTATAGCCGCCATTTCGTTCCGACCTTCGCTGTGTGAAACTGCACATCAAACGTCTGGACCTGTTGCACCCCGCAGCCCCGGGGAACAAGTACTTTAAACTCAAGTACAACCTCATGAAAGCCAAAGAGGTTGGGGCAACCACCATTGTTACTGTTGGTGGTCCGTTTAGCAACCACTTGCATGCTGTGGCAGCATCCTGCCGAGAGGCAGAAATAGAATGTATAGGGTTGGTGCATGGACAAAAACCAGCAGTACTGAGTCACACCCTCACCGATTGTCTGGATTGGGGAATGAAGCTAGAATTTGTTGAGCGTGAATGGTATGCCCAGCGCGACACCGAAGCCTTTAAGCAGTGGGTTCGGGAAACAT
>JANRAA010000033.1 GCA_030728235.1 Flavobacteriales bacterium | reverse complement strand
ACCCAATATCTTCATGCTTTCCGCACTCTCAACCAAAACAAGTTGTGTATGTCCGCCCGAAACGGTCAAACATAAAAACGGAAATTCAGGATTTGACTGACCATCCATTGCTATGCAATGCGCAAGAATATGCGCCTTCATGTGGTGGACTTCAAGCAGGGGTATGCCGAGCGCAACAGACAAACTTTTCGCAAACGAATTTGCCACCAAAAGCGAACCCAAAAGACCAGGTCCGCGCGTGTAAGCAACAGCTTCTAAGTCTTTTTTGTCAACGCCAGCATTTCGCAGCGCCAATTCTACCACCGGAACAATGCTTTTCTGGTGTTCCCTACTCGCCAATTCAGGCACCACACCACCATATTGCGCGTGGATTGCTTGCGAAGAAACGACGTTTGAAAGTACAGTATTACCAAGCAATACAGCTGCACTCGTGTCGTCACAACTCGATTCTATTGCAAGAATTAATCTCTCTTTAGCGAAGTAGTCCAAAAGGCTTGAAATTTGCTACAAAGGTAGCACGTTAAAAACATTCGACATCCCATTGTGAATGATGAATGTAAATGGACAACAACACACCGACTCTTCTGTCTATCTTCGTTAGCTGAAAATGAAAAAGGCCCTACGCATATTTACCCGCATATTACTGAGCGTGTTCGCCTTGCTGATCGTGGTGTGGATTCTTATTCAGCTGCCTCCTGTTCAAACTTATATCATCAATCGCATTGCCGACAGCCTCGAGGAGAAAACAGGTTTTTCATTCGATATTGCCTCTGTCGATATCCGTTTCCCCGCTGAAACTGTTTTTCGCGGTGTTTCAGCCATCGACCAAAATGGTGACACCTTGCTCGCTGGGAATGAAATCAGCTTATCTGGAATTCACCTGAATACAAACTTCGAAGCACTCGATCTTCGAAGCCTGAAACTGATAGAACCCACCTTTAAACTGATCCAGTTGAAAGGTGATAGCCTCACCAATTTGGATCACCTACTCAACAACTTCGCATCTTCTGAATCTACCGATACCAGTCTGTTTTCACTTAGCTTAAGCGCTGTTGATCTTAGAAACGGACATTTTGTATATCACGACAACAACTATGAAGCAATAGATACACTAATAGACTTTAACCATCTGGATATTAGTAATTTATACATTAACGCAAAGCACCTTTCTCAATCTGGAGATTACATGCTTGCTACCATTGATAGGCTCGGATTTAAGGAACAAACCGGTTTTGAATTATCAAATCTCACCGGTCAGTTTGAGCTTCGTCCCGACACCATGATGGTAAGTGGAATGAATTTAAAAACGCCAGGCACACACCTCATCGGCGATCTTTCATTTATTGCTCCTTGGAGTTCGTACAGCGAGTTCACCCGAGAAGTTGTCATGCGCCATCAATTTGAACGTTCGGTGCTCGATTTTAAAGATCTGTGGTATTTCTCCACCGACCTATACGGATTGAATCGAAAAGTAGAATTTGAAGGCCGCGTGCGCGGACCAGTGGCAAATCTCAAGGCAAGAGATCTTTTTGTCAAGCTCGATGATAACACTTGGTTCAAAGGAAAAATCGACTTGGCAGGATTGCCCTGGATAGACGAAACCTTTATCGATTTCACTATTGACGATTTGCGGGCCAACAAAGCCGAACTCGACCGCATTCCGCTCTACCCATTTGATAGCAACGAACTACTGCAAACACCCGAAAACTTTAAGCAACTTGGAAATATTGGATTCAAAGGAAAATTCACCGGGTTCTTAACCGATTTTGTTTCGTTTGGTACCATCACCACGGCCATCGGATCAGTGTCTACAGATATCAAACTCCAAGAGCTGAATGAAGTATACACGTACAGTGGTAGTCTGAGAACAGATAAATTCAACCTGGGCAAGTTTTATTCAGCGCCCGAATTGGGATCGCTGACGTGTTCATTTGATGTGAAAGGGGAAGGATTGACACGGTCAGACCTCGACATCGAAGTAGATGGCATCATCAGCGATATTGCTGTGCAAGGATACAGGTATACAGACATAACTGCTGCGGGTACTTTCAAAAAGAACTTCTTCAACGGAGATCTAGCAATCAACGATGATAACGCCCAACTGTGGTTCAAAGGATTGATTGATTTCTCAGGAAAAGTTCCTTCTGTGGATTTCAAAACTCAAATCACACACCTGAATTTCGGCGCCATCAATCTCGCAGAACTGCGAGGATACACAAGTCTTTCAGGAGATTTTAACATCAAAGGAAAAGGTTCGAACCTCAACAACATCAACGGCGACATCGTAGGTGATGGGGTTTTGTTTTGCACCATCGACCGCGAATTCCCAATTGAGCACTTTGAACTGCACATGAATCAAACGAAGGAAGGAAAAAGCTTCATTTTGAATTCAAATGTGGCCTCTGGTAAATTGGAAGGTAAATTCGACTTTGATGGATTGGATCATAGCTTCCGAAGCATTCTTGCCGACGTAATACCTACGATCGAAAAAGAAAAAAACTTCAAAGGAAAAGAGAATTTCACAATCGAACTGGATGTCCATACGTTCGAACTGGTCTCCGAAATCTTCATTCCTGAACTCTACCTCGCCGACAATTCCTATTTGGCACTCCAGATGAACGATGAGACGAGTGCCTTAAAGGGTATTTTTCAGAGCGACAGGGTCACTTACCTCGATTTCGCGATGGATACAATGATTGTGGATGTGACGCGCCCCGATAAAGAACTCTACCTCTCAGTTCTCGCTGATCGCGTCTCATACGGAAGCACCGCTCTCGAATCGTTTAGCCTGGATGTCAGAAACGAATCGGAAGTATTATTCGCCAACCTCGGATGGGGCGATCCTACCGATTTAATTCAAGGCGAAATCATTGCCCAAACAACGATTTTGAGCAATACAGAAATAAATACGAAGCTCACACAAGCAACATTGATATTTGATGATGCTCCATGGCAACTGGCAGACACTGCAATCATAAATGTCGCCGACAAAGGAGTACACATCGAAGATTTCTTCCTGAGCCATAAGTCCGAATCCATTCTCATCTTTGGAGATATATCAACAGACCCAGCACTACCCCTCTCCGCAGAATTGAAAAATGTCGATTTGAAAGGATTGGACCCCATCCTCGAATCTTCAGGCATCAAGATGGGAGGATTGGTGACAGGCAATCTAACGGCCAAAGACCTCTACAATAAAACTACGGTGACCTGCGATATTACAGCCATCAAATACACACTCAACGACTATTTGATTGGTGACATTTGCACAGAAAGCTCGTGGGACAATAAAGAACGCAGATTGATCATTGGTGGTGAAATTGACCGCATCAATGAAAAAACCTTGGTTTTTGGTGGGTATTACAATCCTGAAGACACCGAAAGCCCCATCGATTTGCATTGCGAACTCGAACATCTACCGTTGGAATTTATAAATGGATTCATTGAGGAAGGAATCTCAGATATCAGTGGGAATATTTCTGGTCGAGTAAACATCACAGGTACCATCGATTCTCCACAATTAAAAGGAAAAGCCGACTTTGAAGATGCCAGCCTGCACGTTGATTACCTCAACACCACCTATCACCTGAAGCAATCATGCGGTATTTATCCCGATATGTTTACCATCGATAGGGTTCGGACTGAAGATGAAGAAGGAAACATCGCATACCTGATTGGAACCATTCAGCACGACAACTTTGGCGATTGGAACTTCGACGTATATCTCGACATGGAAGACAAACCTTTCCTCGTGATGAATACTACCGAAGACGACAATTCAATGTATTTCGGAAAGGCCTATGCGACAGGATATGTCAGCGTATTCGGAACAGAATACGACTTGGGAATTGATGTCAATGTGAAAACTGAAAAAGGGACGGTCATTTCACTCCCTTTGGGAGGATCAGAAGAAGTTTACTTCGCCGACTTTATATCATTCGTTGATCACAACGCTCCAGAAGATGAGGAAGAACCGCTTGATTTATCAGGCATCAACATGAACCTTGAACTCGATATTACTCCCGATGCACAATTCAAAATTGTTTTCGACGAAGCGGTAGGTGATGAAATGCGCGGACGAGGAAAAGGACACCTGAACATGGTCATCTCGAATCTTAGCACTTTCAACATGTTCGGCGATATAGAGGTGCTTCAAGGTAGGTATCTCTTCACGCTTAAAAACCTCATCAACAAAGAATTTGATCTCGAACCAGGCGGACGAATCTCATGGTACGGGGATCCTTTTGATGCTGATATAAACCTGCGAACTGCTTACCGACTTAACACAAGTGTTTATGAATTGATGCCTGAAGGTTCTGGAGACCAATACAAACAGCGTATCCCTGTCAACCTATTCATGGACCTCAGCGGCAAACTCTTCAATCCAAATATTGGATTCAATATCAACCTTCCAAGTGCCGATGAGCTAACCAAAGCAAGGGTCGCAAGCGCAATTAACACGGAGCAAGAAATGAACAGACAAGCGTTCGCTCTGCTTGTTTTACGACGTTTCTTGACACCTCCTGACATCGCACGAACCACAAGCTCACTCGGCTTGGCTGAAAATCCGACAGAATTGCTATCGTCGCAAATAAGCAACTGGCTCTCACAGATTTCTGAAGACTTCGACATAGGTGTAAACTATGCCCCAGGCGATGAAATAAGTAACGATGAACTTGCTGTTGCACTATCTACGCAGCTGTTCAATGAACGACTGCTACTTTCAGGAAACTTTGGTGTCGCCCACGCACGCTCGGCTGCCAGTGGAGAAGACCCTAATAGCTTGATTGGTGACATTAAAATGGAATTGAAAATTAGCGAAGATGGACGTCTGAGGGTTATTGTATACAACCAATCGAATCAGTATGACTTATTGAATACGCAACAAAGTCCGTACACACAAGGACTCAGCATTGTATACCAAGAAGAATTTGATAACTTGTACGAGCTTTTCAAGCTCAAGAAACCAACCGAATAACGTTTTATACTTTCAGCATGCTAAGAATTCTATCTATAATGCTCATTGCGGCTACTTTCTCTGCAAATGCCCAAATAACGATTACCTCCGCAGATATGCCTAGTGTTGGAAGCTCATACGTTCTTTCAACAGCAGGTGTTTTTGACGGTTTCGACTTCACCGAAACAGGCAGTGGGTATACTTGGAACTACAGCACGTTGACTTCAACAGGACAAAACACACGTACCTACTCCAACATCAGCAGTGCCCCTTTTACCTACCAATTCCTCTTCAACAATCCTTTTGACCAGGCTCACCTGGCCAGTTATACCATTCAAACAGAAGGTTTCAGTGTTGCCCAAGTTTCATTCGAAAACTTCTACGAATTCTACAAAAACAGCAGTGCTGATTTCCGCATTGTTGGCTACGGAGCCACGGTAAACAGCCTGCCTGTGCCAGCACAAACCAACCCTACCGACGTCGTTTATGACTTCCCAATGGATATGGGCAGCACAAACGAATCGTATTCTGAATGGCCTATCTCCATCCCTACCTTGGGTAGTTACTTACTAAAGCAAACACGCTCTTATGAAGTAGATGGCTATGGAACATTGGTTTTACCAAATGGTACGTATGAATGTCTGCGTCTTAAAATGGACATCGCCGCCAACGACTCGCTGTACGTTGATGCGCTTGGATTCGGATTTTCTTTGCCACGCAACTCGACAGAATATCATTGGTTGGCAGCAGGACAAGGTGTGCCGGTATTGAAAGCTGTTTACAACCTTGGATTCGCAAGTCAAGTAACCTATTTAGACTCCCCAATCAATGTATCTGAAATAACAACTCCGACATTTCAGGTATTCCCCACTGCCGCAAACGAGGTCATTCAAGTCACGAATAGTTTGAACCAACAAATGGATGCGCGTATATTCTCGATTTCTGGTGAATTGGTGATGAACGAAACCAATGTTCGTGTATTAAATACCGCTCATCTTGCAAATGGCATGTACGTAGTTGAATTATCAACGGCCGGACATCTTCACCGTCAACAAATAGTGATCGCGCACTAAACGGATTCAGACTCAGCTTCGGGTTCTATTTCAGATTTTACCGCAGTATCAAAAAGCCACATCATGGCTTCTTTCCTCTTTGTAAAGATGCGGATAGGGCTTTGCATGCGTTGAAATAACAACGAGAAATTGCGCAGCAAAACACGCAATGGTGCATCAATCACCATTGCCAAGGCAGAGCATCCTTGCATGGCTTGCTCTGATGTGAAATAACGAAAAGCTTCAGGATCGAGCAATAGATAGTCTCCAGGTATAACCAACATAACAGGAATCGCATAGCCACGTGTCATCTCCAAGCGGAAATGTTCAATCTTCTGAGCCGTGCGTAGATCGATAATCAAATCGTGCTTCAAGGTAATACGCAAAACACCATCGGTGTATTGATAGTGTGCCTGTGGAGTCTCGCTTCGAAAGTCGTCTAGTTCTTCCATGATTCGGAGTAGACGCAAAATTAGACCGCCTACATCCTTGTCCGACAATTCCTACAAACAGATATTCACTTTCGAAGTTGGATAAGCCTTATTCGCCGCAATAAAACTCATTGAATGGGTTGGGAGAACAGAATCCAAGTGTCGATGTAAATTGTCCGATTGCCAATTCTTTCATCGTACCGTCAGTATATCCATACCCAGGAGCAACCTGCGATGAACGAGAAGCGAACAATCCCAGTCCGTTTGATATGTTCGTATATTCCGGACGTTCTTGAATGATTCCAGTTACCGGCTCATTGATATCCAAATAAGTATCCAACTCTTCGTTCGCAACTACTAAGATCAAATCGAAAGAACGGGCAATTTGAACTACTGGATCCCAAATACCAAGCTCACGGCGAATACGCGGATTCTCATCAAACCTTGAAGCCAAGAAACGATAGAAAGACTCTCCATTAACAGGCAGCAGAATGGTTTCTCCTCCGTTTGTTGTTGATGGTGACTCAGTACCTAAACTCCAATCTAGAGAGATGATACGCTCTTCAAGCAACTGCGTTTGTGCATTGTCAGCATACTCTTTCTCCTTAATCCAAATCCGCAACTTTGCCTCGTAACGCTTCGCATTCGCTGTGCTACTCCATTTGATGTTCTGATTGGCGTAGGTGGTTCCGTTCGGACTAACAGTAGCCCAGTTCAACTTAAAGTTGTCGTTTCCAATTGGAGGATAAATGATGTTACCAACCACAGTAGCGATAATATTTGTGGTTGCCTCTACATCCACCTTATTCGGAAAGTCAAGCGATACGCGGTACTCAGAGTTTGAATTCAGACCTGCAGGTGTAGCGAAATAATATGCCTTGTGCTCTGGCGCAAAGAAAATCCCATCGGTTTCCTTGTTGTCCAATAAGGTATCGTGCAAAGCATATGTTGAAATCACTGTTCCGTTCTGAATCTCTTGCACTACACCGACAAATGCCCCAGACGCGTACTCAGAAGAATCGCGAATGGCTGCCACCAAAGCATTGTTGCCTTCACCCAACCATGTGCGGTTTATCTTCACCCACTGGGTGTCCAAACCTGGATCAAGCAATCCGAATACTACCGTTTTTGAATCGTACGGAGCATTCAAATCAACTTCCGTTGAACAACTCCAAATACCAATGGCTGCGGTCAGCAGCAAAATCAACTTCTTGCCTTGCATAGTCTACAAAGGTATCAGTTTCTGTGGATAAATCTCAACTTAAGCATCACGCAACTTTTCCGACATTATTTCATTTCTGTCAGATATTCAATAGCCATTCTACGGTGTCTATGTCGTCTGCATAATCCCAAAGTTTGGGTTGCTGGGCCTCGCCAAAATTCACAAACCCCTTCCCTACTATGCACTGCAACTCATCTTTCCTGCTCTCAAGCATCTGCTTTAGCGCTTCGATGTCTGAATAACGCTCATAAAATAGGGTTCCTACCGGACTAACGATACTCGCGTCTTCTTTCACAATCAAAAAGCCATTCTCCAAAAGATCTTCTCCGTTCAACATCCACAATGCTTTGTGATAGTCGTAATTGTTCGCATACTTGTTGTGATTCGCTAGTTCTTTGAACTTGTAAAACGCGTTGAACAAACGATCTAGCTCAAAATCTTGTGGCATGTAAACCTTGGTTACGTTTCTGCATCCCAAACCGAAATATGCGAAAATATCATCTGCAAGGTTATCAAGTTCTTCAACGGTCTCCTCTCCTGTTAACACCGCAACGCTGGTCCTATTCCTACGTATGATGTGGGGCACTTTGCTAAAATAGTGTTCGAAATAACGCGAAGTATTCCCGCTACCAGTGGCGATCACAGCATCAAAATCAGACAATCTATCTGTAAACTGAACACCTTTTATTTCCGGCACAGCCGAGAACAAAGCAGGAATCAACCGGCTGTCGTCTTTCGACAATTTTACGATTGCTGAATGTCCTGTTACAAGCGTCACCAAGATGTCATGAAACCCCACCAAGGGAATATTACCTGCCAATACAAGCCCTACCTTCCGACCTTCTCCGTTGCGATCTGGGTATCTTTCTAGCCAAGAGATTAAACTTTCTTCTGTCAGCGCATCACCAAAACTCTTGAGTGCTTTTCGAACATTCTCCTCAGTAAACCAGCCATTTCGGCGCTGCTCCAAGACAATTAACTCGTCCATTTGATTTATGTACTCGCTATCTTTCGCCCCTAATCGGTCACTTGGCCTTGTTCCCAAGGTTCGCATGATCTCTCCCAAGCGAACAATTTCGTCTCTGTATTGTATTTTTTCCATTGTATAGCGGGTTTTCCTTAAAAAGCGGAATTTCTGTGCCTATATTTGCACTGCAAAAGTACGAACCTATTCATAGTTGTTACATGGCTATCATGATTACCGACGAATGCATCAATTGTGGTGCATGCGAACCAGAATGTCCGAACAACGCTATCTACGAAGGTGGCGCCAATTGGAGCTTTTCAGATGGAACAGCTCTCAAAGGTAGTATTGTAACCCCTTCGGGATTAAATGTCGTTGCCGAAGATTCGAAAGAACCGGTCGATATGGATGTCTACTACATTGTTACCGACAAATGCACCGAGTGTGTTGGCTTTCACGACGAACCTCAATGTGCCGCCGTTTGTCCTGTTGACTGCTGTGTCGACGATCCAAAACACCGCGAGAGCAAAGAACAACTCCTTGCCAAAAAAGAATTCATGCACTTGTAATGGCATTACCTCCTCGGTTTGCTAAATTACGTCCATGAAGCCATTTCGATTTTTATTGCTGATTTCCTTGTTGTTTCTTTTCGAAAAAGCATGGACTCAAAATGTCTATTCTCCAGAATCAACCTGCAAAGAGGTGCTTCGCCTGATCTCAACCGGAAATGAAGATTGGGAGGCGTTCCGTTCGCTATTTGTCGCCTCCGCAACGTTCTCAGTGGTGAGTGAACATGCCGGCAACGGTCCACAAGCAACAACATTCGCCCTCGAAGACTTTGTCCGCATCTTTCTTTCTGGTTCCGACCGCTCATTCACCGAGACTGAATTGCGTGCTGAAGTGAACACCTACAACGGCATAGCGCAGGTATGGCAGACTTACGAGGCCGATATAAACGGAAACAAGAACCAAGGCATCAACGCCATCCAATTGATCTATCACAACAACCGTTGGTGGATCACGAACGTGGTTTGAAGCAACAACAGCAACGGCACAGCAATTCCGGATCAATATTTGCCACACTAGCAACACATTTTTTCCGTTATCGACCTATGAAGTTTGTTCTATTCTCGCTCACTCTTATTCTAAATATCATTTTCCTTCGCGCCAGCGGCGCGGATGACAGTTCACTAGCAAGTCTCGAACTTCGTTTGGTTCAATTCTCTGAAGGACTGCGCAACGCGAAATCTGATACTGAACGTCTTCAATTTGATGATTCGCTGAAGATGGCTGTAGAAACCGTTCTCTCCACTCCTGAGT
>JANRAA010000032.1 GCA_030728235.1 Flavobacteriales bacterium | reverse complement strand
GCCTCTAACGGCCTGATCTTTGCGTTATTCGAAGTATGAAGTATCGTTACTTTTTCCTTTTCGTTGGCCTTTCTGTTGTGACAACTGGCTACGGACAATCGTGTGAATTTGAGCCATCGGCAAAGGCGACAAAGCTTTTAGAGAAAGCCGCAGATAAAAAGAAATACGACAGCGATCAACGCCTCGGATTCTTTGAAGAGGCTCTTGATGAAGATGCCAACTGTTTGCCTTGCCTTATGGAGCTCGGAGAATCCTACTTCAAAAGAGCCAAACACGGGAGTGGAAATTTCAATCAATCGCTCAGCAACCTCGAACGCCTTGTGGAAGCTTGTCCGGAATATCACAGCGCCCCTTGGTACTACCTCGGCGCAATATATTACGCCGACCACCAATACGAAAAAGCTCTGAAAGCCTTCGACACCTTTCGCCATTTTCCGGATGATGACCAGAGTAAATTCGACAAAGACTATCAAAAAAAATACGACGAAGTTGAAGGCGCTTTGCCATTTGTGGAATTCTACAAAGACTTCTTTGCGCATGCCGGAGAACTGCGCACCAAAGTCGTAAGTGGCGTATCATCGAACGACGACGAATACCTCCCTGCCCTATCTCCCGACGGCGAATTGATGTTTTACACCCGTAAATACATGAAGAAATCGAAAGGAGACGTCGTTGCAAGACAGGTTGAAGAATTCACTTGGAGCACTCGCCCAAACATAAACGGCGTTTTCGATGAAGGAGCAGCCCTGCCAAAGCCTTTCAATATGGGCGATAACTTTGGGGGCACAAGCATTTCGGTAGACAACAAAGAATTATTCATCGCGAAGAAGAACCCCGTTAGTGGCAACCCCGACAACATCGATATTTTCGTCACCCGTTATGAATTGGTTACCGACCCGAAGACACAGCAGAAAAACTATGTATGGTCGGAACTAGAAAACCTCGGCCCGAATGTGAATACCGATATGGGTTGGGAAAGTCAGCCATCATTGAGTGGAGATGGTAAAACCCTATTTTTCGCTACCGTTCGCGAGAACACCATGTTGGATGCAAGCGGAAATCCAGGTACCGACATTTTTTATAGTGTCCGTCAACCCGATGGATCATGGTCGCCAGCAAAAAGTGTAGGCCCACCCATCAATACCAACTACAACGACAAAGCCCCGTTTATGCACTCCGACAGTCATACCATGTATTTTGCAAGCGACCGTCAGCCAGGTGGCGGAGGTTATGACCTTTGGTATACCCGTCAAAACGAAGACGGTACATGGCAAAAGCCGCGTAACATGGGTTCGCCTATCAATACCGATGATGACGAACACGGTATGATTGTAAGTTCAGACGGAGAAGAAGCTTTTTATGCCAGCAGAAGAATACAAGGCGCTAAAGGACTAGACATCTATTCATTCCCTGTTCCGGAAGAAGCCCGTCCAGACAAGGTCATCATTCTCAAAGGAAAAGTGACTGATGAAACTGGCGAAGTGCCCAAAGACGCCGTTGTAGAATTGAAATATGTGCAAAGCAAAACCATCGAAAAAGTAGCCGTTAGCGGCGATGATGGAGCGTATGCCACCATAGTAAACGTCTCGAAAAATGAGGACGTAGTGGTAAGCGTAAAAGCTGAAAACACAGCTTTCAACACCCATTTAGTGGTTGACAAAGAAGAAAAGATAGCTCCTGCTGTTGTCAAGTTGGAAGTTGAAACTGCGAAAGTGAAGAAATCTCAACCCTTCGTAATTCCAGATATTTATTATTCAACTAGCAGCGCCGACATCAACCGCGAGTCGAAGATTATTCTAGATGAGTTTGCGACGTATTTGCTAGCAAATCCGAAAATTGCCATTGAAATTGGCGGACATACCGACAGTCAGGGTAGTGATGATGCAAACCTTGCACTCTCTATGGATCGTGCGTTTGAGATAAAAGGTTATCTCGAAAAAATGGGTGTTCCTGGAAAAAGAATTACGGCAAAAGGCTATGGTGAATCGAAGCCAGTAGCAAGCAACGACACCGAGGAAGGTCGATCAAAAAACCGTCGCACAGAGTTCGTCATCACAGCCTTGTAGTTTGTGAGATAGGTTTAGTACCTTTGTCGCAAATTTTTGAACACAAAATGAAAAAACTTCTTTTCCTTGCTGCTGCAGCCATGCTTTATGCTTGCGGTGGTTCACACGAAGGTCATGATCACGCTCACGAAGGTGCTGATTCATTGGCTGTTATCCCAACTGCTGCTTACGGTGAAGCATTCGACACCACCAATGCTGCTCCGCTCACTCAAATGTTTTCAGACATCGATACCGTTTCAACGGTGACTGGTGTTTACCGCGCTACAATCGTTGAAAGCTGCCAGAAAATGGGTTGCTGGATGTCGGTTGAAACTGCTGAAGGTCCGATGATGGTTTACATGAACGACCACGCATTCTTTGTACCGAAAACAGGAGTAAATGGAAAAGAGTGTTTCATCTCTGGTTCTGCTTACCGCGACACATTGACAGTTGATTTCCAAAAGCACTTGTTGGAAGATGCAATGGCCTCTGAAGAAGAAATCAATGCTGTTACTGAAGAAAAATATGAGTTGGCATTCAATGCTACTGGTGTTGTGATCATTGGTCATGATGCTACTGCAGACGAAGCTGCTGAAGAAAACCACGAAGGTCACGATCATAGTCACGAAGAAGGTGATTACGACGGAGATTGATTCGTTGCACAATGATTTTGAAAAGCCCAGTTTCTCTGGGCTTTTTTTATGCCCTTTAATTTAGCTGAACCAACAATCTCCACTCACATTCAACCGTTGATAAATAGTCGAAAGACTCCCCTGCAACCGCTTCAACATCTCTACTTTTAATCGTCGCAAAATCCGTCCGAAAAGCAATGTGCCTATCGGTATGAATATTGCCTGAATAGAGAAAACCAACGCCCCTATGCGTAGAAAGCATTTGCAACTTACACTGATGATCATGTTCTCGGCGATTGCCGGGATGGCTCAGAAGACCGCTACTTTTTCTGCTCCCGATGCCATTTATCGTGAAGCTCTCGATTTATTCGACAAAGAAAAATTTGCAGCAGCACAATCGAAATTCGAAATCACACTCGAACGTCAGACAGATAAAAATACCGAGCTATCTATCAATGCAGAGTATTATTCTGCGCTATGTGCGCTGTATTTGTATCACAAAGACGCTGAATACCGTCTCGAAAACTTTGTTAGCAATCACCCTGAAAGTCCGTGGGTAAAAAAAGTGTACTACGAGCTAGCAGCATACAACTACCTGCGAAAGAGATACAGTAAAGCACTCGAATGGTTTGCATTCACCAACCCTAAAGATTTGAATGGCGCTGCGCGGACCGAGTATTACTTTAAGCGTGGACATTCATATTTTGAGCAAGATCAGTTAACAGAAGCCCGACAGGATTTCGCCGAGGTGAAGGATGACGAGGGCGAATTTGGAAAACCGGCGCTGTACTATTACAGCCATATCTTATACACCGAGAATCAGTACCAGACAGCCATGGACGGGTTTCGGAAGTTGGAAAACGATCCCAACTTCAAGCCGGTAGTGCCTTATTACATCTCTCAAATACTATATAAACAAGGGCGTTACAATGAAATGTTGGCTTACGCGCCAGCGCTCATGGATTCAGCGAACACAACCGGTGTGAAACGTTTACCAGAAATAGCACGCCTCATTGGAGATGCTTATTACCGTGAATCGAAGTACACTGAAGCCCTGCCTTATCTCGAAAGGTACCATGAAGAAACCCCAAAGGCAGAGCGATCGAGAGAAGACTTCTTCCAACTTGGATATTGCTACTACCAGACTGGCGACTACGAAGCAGCGCTTGAGAACTTGAGCGAAGCATCGAAAGAAGACGACCTGCTAGCACAAAGTGCGACCTACCACATGGCAGATTGTTATTTGAAGCTCGATAAGAAAAACTACGCTCGCACCGCATTTAAAGAAGCATCGGAACTAGATTTCAGTATGGAGATTAAAGAAGATGCGCTCTTCAACTATGCAAAGTTGTCTTTTGAGCTTTCATTCAATCCTTTCCATGAAGCGATCACCGCTTTTGAGACCTACCTTGAAACGTATCCAAACAGCGCCCGTCACGACGAAGCATATGAATTTTTGCTGAGCGTTTACATGAAAACCAAGGCGTACGACAAGGCTTTGGTGTCGTTAGATAAAATTCAAAACAAAGACACCCGCACCAAAGAGGCGTATCAGTTTGTGGCCTTCAACCGCGGTGTTGAATTGTTTCAAGCAGGAAGAGATGAAGAAGCGATGACTTATTTTGACAAAGTCGCCACCTATCCTGTTAATGCTGCGCTCAATGCAGAAGCATTGTTTTGGAAGGCAGAACTCGCATACCGTTTGAAAGATAATCCACGTGCGGTGAGCTTGTACAACGCCTTCTTGCAAGAGCCAGGAGGATATCAAAGCAGCTTCTACAACGACGCGAACTACGGAATTGGTTATGCCTTGTTTAACGACAAGAAATATACATCCGCGGCAGCGTCATTTAGAAAATATTTGACAGCTTTTAGTGGTGCCGACTACAAAAAGAAAAACGACGCCTTGCTTCGCACGGCCGACTGTTACTATGTGAGCAAAGATTACGATCAAGCTTTGAATTATTACAACCAGGCCATTGCTTTGGATCAGCCGATGAAAGATTACGCGCTGTATCAAAAAGGCTTGTGTTACGGACTGAAAGGAGAAGAGCAAAAAGAGATCGACATCCTAAAGAAACTGATCGAAGAAGAAGTAGACTCGCGTTACACCATTGACGCGAAGTTCCAACTCGCAAAAACTTACTTGAGCATGGATAAGCGCAACGACGCCATGCAGTGGTACGAAAACATCCTGCGCGAGCACCCGAACAGTCCGTACGTTAAATACAGCCTCGTCGATTTATGTCTGATCAACGTGAAAACCGGCAACAACGCACGCGTTTTGGAATTGTGGAACCGCATTAAAACCGACTACCCGAACGACAAAGTCGTGATAGATGCCTTTAACGTAGTTGAAGACGTTTTGGTTGAAGAAGGGCGCTTGGATGAGTTGCCATCGAACCTAGGGTTGACATCTGCCGATATCGAAGAGAAAGTATACGCAGCTGCAGCAGATTTCGCCATCACAGGAGATTGCACCAAAGCCATTCCAAAACTTGAAGAGTACCTTCGCAAATACTCCCCTGCCATTTTCGGAGTTCCTGCCAATTATTACTTGGGTAACTGTTACTTCGAACAAGGGAAAAAAGACTTGGCGTTGAACTGTTTCAACTTTGTGATTAACCAGCAGGTGAGCGACTTCACAGAATCGTCGTTGGTAGCTGCTGCCACAATCAACTACAACAACAAGAACTATTCTCAGGCGCTCAATCATTACATGGAATTGGAGACCGTTGCAATATTGAAAAGCAACGTATTGGAAGCACAGATTGGACAAATGCGCTGCCACTACCTTATGGGTGAAATGGGATATGCCAAGGAGTATGCAGACAAAGTAATCGCGAACGAAAACACTCCTGACGACATCAAATTGACCGCTTATTTGTGGAGAGGTAAGATTTTAAAGAACGATTTGGATTACGACAATGCCTACAAAGATTTCGCTGAAGTGAATAAGAAGAAAGGCTCACGCGGTGCAGAAGCGAAGTACTACATGTCGGAAATCGCGTATTTGAAAAAAGCATACCCCGCAGCAGAAACTGAAATCTTCCAATTGATTGAGAACTATGCAAGTTTTGAAGAATGGAAGTTCAAAGGATTCTTGTTGTTGTCGGATGTGTATATCGGACTTGAAGATTACTTCCAAGCGCGAGCGACATTGAATACCATCATCGACAACGTATCTACCGAATGGGTAGTAGATGAAGCGAAAGCGCGTCTGCAAATCCTCAATGGCATTGAGAATCGTTCTCTTCAACAAGGGAAAACAGAAGATTTAGAAATCGATTTGAATAATCAGTAAGTCTAACATGAAGAAATTCATCACCATATCCTCCGCCCTGACCATGTTGTTTATTTCGAGCAACACAAACGGTCAATCAGACACCCTGAATATGGATATCACCTATACAGGAAGTCTTGAATTGGTATTGAAAGATGCGAACAAAATATCAGCTTGGCCGCAGCTTAAAGAGTCGATGATTGAGATGACCACAATCAAGTACACCCTGATCCCGAGCAAGCAGCAAGTTACCATAGAGCCAAAGCCGATAGCTGCTGCGAAAGTGAACGTAGAAGAGAAACTTCAAAAACTTTATCGTGGATATGTCCGTGGTGGATTTGGCGTTTACACCACTCCCCTGCTCGACGTTTACTACATGGATGGCAGATCACGCAATGGTGTATGGGGCTTAGACTACCATCACTTGAGCAGCCAAGGAGGCGGTGCTGTAGAAGATTCGATTACCGACAGTTTTTCGAATAACAGATTCGGAATGTGGGGTCGCAGATACCTTTCCAAGCACAGCATAGAAGGTGGCATCAACTGGAACAGAGACGTGGTTCACTATTACGGATTCGACCCTGTTTTGAACTGGGATGCACCAACCGACAACCTCAAGCAGCGTTTTAACAACCTCGAAGGATATGTCGACTTGCGCAGTTACTACCGCGATTCGAGCAAAGTGAATTACAACGGACGTGTAGGATTCAGAAATTTCAGAGACTTGAATGACGGCGTTGAAAACAATGTCGACTTCAGAGGAAATGCAAGCAAATACCTGAACAGCGAGCTTTTCAGCATGGATTTCAGAGTGAACTATAACGATTTCCAATATTTAAGCATGGCAGATGGGAAAGATAAAAACCGATCAAACTTGCTTGTTCAATTGCAGCCAGAAGCCCGCACCGACGTTGGAAATCTCCGTGTGCGTTTGGGAATGGGGTTGTGGCTCGATGCGAGAAATGATCGTCCCTTCAGATTCTACCCTATTGCAGAAGCATCGTACAGCATCCTCGACGACCTTTTCATTCCTTACGCAGGGGTGGAAGGAAGTCCGGTTCAAAACACCTACCGCAGCATTACCACTGAAAACCCATTTGTATTGAGCGACTTCGATGTAAAGAATACAAACCGCAGATTGGAGTTGTTTGGTGGTATTCGTGGAACATTATCGTCGAGCACCAGTTTCAATGCACGCGTTTCAACAACCCGCTACGAAGATTTCTTGTATTTCGTCAACGACAGCACTTATAGTCCAGGTAGCCGATTCCAGGCCTTGTACGACGATCTTTCAGTATTTACTTTGCGCGGTGAAGTTGCCATTAGCACCAGCGATAAATTCAGGATGTTGGCACGTGGAGAGTACTTTATCTATTCAACAGATTTAGAGAAATACGCTTGGTATCAACCATCAACGAAGTTGACATTGAACAGCTCGTACAACATTGGCGATAAATTCTTGGTAACGCTTGATGCTTATACTGTTGGACAGAGAAGGGCGAAGTCGCTTGTGCAGCATCGCGATGGCGAGTTGCAGCCAGATGGATCATACACAGTGAAGTTGAAGGGTTATGTAGATGCCAGCTTGGGCATTGAGTACCGCTATACGAATCGCATTTCTGCTTGGGTGAAATTCAACAACCTGCTATTCTCGCGTTACCAGCAGTGGAATTTGTACAACATACAACGCTTCAATGCGATGATGGGGGCTACTTATTCTTTTTGATCCCCAACAAGGTTCAACAAAGTAGCTTCCAAAGAACGAGGGTTGAAAGGCTTGGTTATTAAGTCGATCATACCTGCTGCTAAGGCTGCCTCTCTTGTATTTGCGAAAACATCGGCTGTAAGCCCAACTATTGGAACAATGGGATTGTCTGGATTCGAGAAGTACTTTTGAGTTGTCTCAATTCCATCCATTCTCGGCATTTGGATGTCCATTAAAACGACATCAAACTGATTTTTTTCTAGCAACTCCAGTGCTGCGAAGCCGCTATCAGCCTCAGTCGGGATAGCGCCCCATTGCCGGAGAAATGTACAAGCAACAATGAGATTAACCTTGTTATCATCAACTACAAGTACCTTTTTATTTATCAGTTGATTTTTCTGCTCTGTTGTTTCATCTACTGTGCAGTTTGGTGAGACAAGCTCAGCATCGAAGGAGAATGTGAATTTCGATCCCTTACCCTCCGTACTTTCTACGGATAATTGTCCACCTAAATATTCTGACAACCGCTTACAAATAGCCAAACCTAATCCAGTGCCTCCACGTTTCCGACTATCGGCATGAACCATTTTAAATACTTCAAAAATTTCAGATATCTGGCTTGCTGGGATTCCCACGCCCGAATCGGTGATAGCGAATGTGATGCGCACAGAACCATCTTCATTGGGTTCAATTTCTGCATCCAACCGCACCCCTCCTCTATCGGTAAACTTGATTGCGTTGCCGAGCAGATTCGTTAAAATCTGCGTTAGCTTTTGTTCATCGCTTCGAATGAAGAAATTCGAAATCGCATGAATATTGCTCTCGAGATAGATTCCTTTTTCTTCTGCTAGAATTTTAAAAGAGTCAATGAGCATTTGCAGAGTAGAATCCAATTGAAAGCCCATTTCATCGATTTCAATGGCTGAAAGCTCCAACCTTTCAAACTCCAGAATATCGTTCACCAAAGCCAGCAGATTTTTGCCCGAGAACTTCAGCATTTCGAGATATTCCTCTTGCTTTTTGTTCAACAGAGTGGAGTTCAGCAAGTCGGTGAGCGAAATGATGGCATGTAAAGGCGTTCGTATTTCATGACTCATCGACGAAAGAAACTTCGCCTTCTCGATGCGCGCAGCTTCAGCATCTTTTCTCGCTTGAATGAGTTCAGTTACCTCTGTAGCGAAAATGTAGACATAAGATTTGTTTTCTACGCTTTCACAGAACACCTTCCAGCTCGTTGATTCGCTTTCAAGAAAGAACACCCTGTTGCCGTAGTGCACCACATCGCGAATAGACTTCAGGCAATTCAGACAACGGATCACTTTACCGTCCCATTTCATCACATTGAGTATCTCTAAGGATGCTGCATTGTAATCGAGCACATCCCCCATAACATTAATACGCAATGCAGGGTTTGGATTGGCTTGGTGAAAATTGATAGCGATCTCATTCTGTTGTTTCGATTCGAACCACGCTATCTTATGGGCACATATCGCTGCAATGTTTGTAAGCACCCTTGCCTGACATGAATTAAAAAAATCTTTCTCCGGATGTTCAGAGTCGATAACACCAATGACCTTATTCTCGAAAATAATAGGAACGGCTAACTCAGAAAGACGAACACCATCGTCAACAATATATCGCTCATCAGAAGATGTATCAGGTATTATTTCAAATTCTCCCTTCTCCGCCACTGAGCCCACAATCCCTTGTCCAAAACGCATACGAATTGGATCTTTCAACGCAGGTTCAACGGCTACCTTTTCGCCGAATGCCGCTCGCTGCACCAAATCGTTCGACTTCTTATCAACGAGATAAACTACGCAATCAACGAAGTTTAATTTCTGAACGCAATTGTTGCATATATCCCACAAGATATCTTCAATCGAATTACTTCTGTAAATCGATTGAGTAAAGTACTCAATGAGCTGAATATGAGTCTCCAGTTGTTGTTGCTTGGAGATGCCTTTTGAGTCGAGCATTGAACAAAAATAGAATTAGACAAATTTATATTTGTAAGACACTATCTGATAAATTCAAAATTCGTGAAAACTGTTAATTTGCTGTTGATAAATGCATCGTCAGACGCGGTTTTGCGCCCTTTTTGACCCTAGAAATTTCGTATCTTTGAACACTCCTGAAAAGACGACCTTTTGCCGTCTTTTTTCATGTAAGGGAGTTTAGAAAAAGATCGAAGAATGAGCGAAGAAAAGAATCAGTACAGTGCCGATAGTATTCAGTCTCTGGAAGGAATGGAGCACGTTCGTAAACGTCCTTCAATGTACATCGGAGACGTTGGCGTTCGCGGTTTGCACCACTTGGTTTATGAGGTTATCGATAACTCGATAGATGAGGCCTTGGCCGGACATTGCGACGAGATTAAAGTTTACATCAACGAAGACAACTCGATAACGGTTACAGACAACGGTCGTGGTATTCCGGTTGATATGCACAAAAAAGAAGGCATATCGGCATTGGAAGTCGTAATGACGAAGATTGGAGCTGGAGGTAAGTTCGATAAAGATTCATATAAGGTATCGGGTGGATTGCACGGTGTCGGGGTTAGCTGTGTAAACG
>JANRAA010000031.1 GCA_030728235.1 Flavobacteriales bacterium | reverse complement strand
GTTGGAGAGAAAATCCTCAAATGGTTTGGTGTAATGAGACCAACGGATTTGGATAACTTCTAATTTGATTGAAGGACCAGTAGAATTGAACAACATGAAAATTTCAAAATACATATCTCAAGTAGTTATTGCAGCAGGCATGCTTGCAGCAATACCTCTTACGTCAATGGCGGGAAATCCAGACCGTGCAGGATCAGCAGGTGCAAGCCAGTTGCTAATCAATCCTTGGGCACGTGGCAACGGACTTTCGAACTCTAACATGGCGTCTATCACAGGTATCGAGTCAACTTTTTTGAACGTAGCTGGTTTGGCTTACGTTGAGAAAACTGAATTGATGTTCTCGAACCTGCAATACTTCGTAGGCTCAGGCATTTCAATTAATAGCCTAGGTTTTGGACAACAAGTAGGTGAGTCAGGAGTTATCGGAATCACAGTAACTGCCTTGTCTTTCGGAGACATCGGCATAACTACCGAACAGCTTCCTGAAGGGGGTATCGGTTCATTCCGCCCATCTCAAGCCAACATTGGTATCTCTTATGCGAAAGAGTTCTCAAATAGCATCTTCGGTGGTATCACCATGCGTATTGTGAGTGAGTCTATTTCGAATGTTAGAGCACAAGGCGTTTCATTTGACGCAGGTATCAAATACGTATCTGGCGACAACGACCAACTGAAGTTCGGAATTTCGTTGCGTAACGTTGGACCTCCAATGCGATACAGCGGAGACGGTTTGACAGTAACTTCTGTGCTTGGGTCAGGAACAAGTTTGACTACCAACATGCGATCTGAGAAGTACGAATTGCCTTCAATGGTTAACATCGGACTTTCTTATGATTTCTTGCTAAGTGAAGAGTCAAAACTAACTGCCAACGGACAATTTACTTCAAATTCATTCACCCAAGATCAATTCGGTTTTGGCGCAGAATTTAGCTGGAAGGAAAGAGTTCAATTGCGCGCTGGTTACTTGTATGAAAAAGACGTGACCAACGCAGACCTCCGTATGACAGCCCTTTCAGGTCCATCTGCAGGATTATCGTTGCAAATACCTGCAGGGTCTAACGGTTCTATGTTGGGTGTTGATTACTCATACCGCGTAACAAATCCTTTCTCAGGAACACACGGAATTGGCGTGCACATCACGCTCTGATAAAATATTCTTACTATATTTGTGTAAGCGAGAAGGCCCTTTTTTGAGGGTTTTCTCGCTTTATTTTCGGATATACCCCAACTCCGAAATCAAATTATACAACCATGTCACAAATATCTTACTATACGGCTGAAGGCTTACAAAATCTTAAAGACGAGCTTTATCAAATGAAGGTCGTTGAACGTCCTAAAATTTCTCAACAAATTGCTGAAGCAAGAGACAAAGGAGATCTTTCAGAAAACGCCGAATACGACGCAGCGAAAGAAGCTCAAGGTCTGCTCGAAGCCAAAATATCGAAGTTGGAGAATGTCATCGCCAACGCACGACTAATCGATGAATCTCAAATTGATTCGAGCCGCGTGTTTATTCTTTCGAAAGTGAAGATTAAAAACTTGAACAACAACGCATTGATGGAGTATACACTCGTAGCTGAAAATGAGGCGAACCTTGCTTTGAAGAAAATCAGTGTAGACTCCCCAATCGGAAAAGGATTGCTCGGATTGACAGTAGGTGAAGTGGCCGAAGTGCAAGTTCCTGCGGGAATGGTGAAATTCGAGGTTGTTGAAATATCACGCTAATGGCGAGTATTTTTTCGAAAATCATTGCTGGAGAAATCCCTTGTCATAAAATTGACGAAAACGATAAGTTCTTGGCATTTTTGGATGTCTTTCCATTGGCTGAAGGACACACCCTCATCGTTCCAAAGATTGAAATAGATTATATTTTTGATTTGGATGACGACTACTTGAGTGAAATCAATCTTTTCGCCAAGAATGTTGCTTCTAAAATCAAGAATACCATTCCGTGTAAGCGCATCGGCATTGCCGTAATTGGTCTTGAAGTTCCGCACGCGCACATGCACTTGGTGCCGTTGAATCATGTATCCGATATCAATTTCGAGCGTGAAAAAATGAAGCCCACTCAAGAAGATCTCGCTCGAATAGCTGATCTGATTCGGAAAGGATAATAAACGATTCGTTAGAAATTCAACAGGGCTGTCCACACGCTGAGACGGCCCTTATCATTCCTAGTCCATATCGGACGAACGATACCTCCAACAGCGCTGATGTTATTGTAATCGCCAAAGAAAACATTGCCCGATGGTTCGAATGGTGTCTCACTTACAATTCGATTCTCGAAGGTACTTCCACCGTCGAAAGATGACGCTACGACAACATTCGTTGCATTTCCTGACAATCCACGTCGATCATAAAACACAATGTGCACTCCACCTGTTTGTGGATCCACAGACATCCACGTAAAAAACTGATGCGCTCCAGGAGGATCGTTGTTCACGCGAATGGGCTGCGACCAAGTATCTCCTTTGTCATCTGAATAAGCCACAAAAACATCCGTGTCTTTCTCATTTTCCGTTTGATCAGTCCAGTTGATATAAATACGTCCGCGATGAGGCCCATCAGATAAATCGGTGCAAGTAACAGGCATGCCATTGGCTCTTCCTATTCCTGGTATCGACTGATCCCAACCAGCGAGTATTTTCGCTGCGCGGATGTCGTTCGCTAGCCACGTCTTTCCTCCATCCAACGATCTGTCAAACCAAATGTCTTTACCCATCGCCCAGGCTACATATATCTCACCATTTGGTCCAGCTGAAGGAACAGCCCCTTCAACGGTATTGTCGCCATCAAGGCAGTCGCCTGCCTTCTGATTGATACGCATAGGCGTCGACCATTTCTTCGCCTTTGCGTTTGATTGACTGAACAAAATGACTGTACTATCCTTCTTATCCTTCGATCCATAAACATCAAACTGCGTCCATGTCGCATACAGCCTGCTTTCATCAGCGCTCAAACAAGCCCATTCTTTGTCTTGATCAGCAGGATGGTTCTCTCCAATTCCCGCTCCCTTGCTCCATGAACGACCATGATTACAAGAGCGCTGCACCACAATACGGTCTAACAGCCGCTCGCTCGACCATCCTTCACCTGTTGGGTTTGATAGATGGAAGTAATAGAACGACTTCTTTCCAGCCACAATGCAAGGATCTCCGAACACACCCATTGGTGAAGACAAGATATCTCGAGACCATGTTTTGCCTGTGTCTGAAGACGTATAAACATTCGAAAGCACCGATCCAGCGACTATACTTGAAGGTTTACTCGGACAAATGGCAATGGCTGGTTCGCAAGGCTGGTAGTCATTTCCATCCCATTCATGGATGAGAACATTTTTGACAGACTGACCTTTAACCTCTGTTGCAAACAACAGCGATGCAAAAGCAAAGAAAAAAGCGATTCTCATGGTCTAGATTTTCCCTTCCTTCACCAAAGCAGCGTAGTCTTTAGCGAAATATGTCAAAATTCCTGAAGCACCAGCGCGACGAATGCTCAAAAGCATTTCAGGCATCGCTTTGTTGTAATCAAGCCATCCGTTGGCGCATGCAGCTTTTAACATGGCATACTCACCCGAAACGTTGTAGGCAGTGATAGGAATATCGAATTGTTCGTTTAACATATGGATGACATCCAAATAGCACAGCGCGGGCTTTACCATCAAGTAATCGGCTCCTTCGTCCATGTCCAAAGCAGCTTCACGCAGCGCCTCTCGCTTGTTTGCTGGATCCATTTGATATGTTTTCTTATCTCCCATTTTCGGAGCACTTTCCAGCGCATCTCGGAACGGACCATAAAAAGCACTGGCATATTTGGCACTGTACGACATAATGGCCACATTCTCAAAGCCATGGTCATCCAGCTCATCACGGATCGCCTCTACCCGACCGTCCATCATATCCGACGGCCCAATGATATCTATTCCAGCTTGCGCCTGAGCCACCGCCATCCTTTGCAGAATAGGCAGCGTTTCGTCATTCAAAATCTGTCCGTCTTCTACCAAACCATCATGTCCATCTGAACTATAAGGATCCATCGCCACATCACTCATCAAACTCGATTCTGGGAACGACTCCTTGATGTTACGAATGATTCGCAAGTAGAAATTATCATCAGCGTAGCTGTATGTAGCTTCCTTGTCTTTCAGTGCGTCTTCCACAGCAGGAAAGAGGACGAAATTTCTCAACCCAAGATTCATACACGCCTCAATTTCTCGCAACGCCGCATCTTCCGACCGACGTGATATTCCGGGCATGCTTGGGATCTGGATTTCTTGATTCTTGCCATCAACCAAGAATAGCGGATAAATCAGGTTGTCGACAGACAAGTGGGTTTCTTTCACCATTGCCCGAATGGGAGCTGTTGCTCTATTTCTTCTTGGACGTGTGAGCATGAGTTATTCTAGTACTTTTAACTGAGCAAAAATTGTTTCAATCGCAATTTTTTGTTCTTCTTGAATCTTGAGGTTATCGTCATCAGACAATCCATTCAGCAGCGCTTCTTTCGCATGATCATGCGTGTGCTCGTGGTCACCGTCGTGATCGTGTGTGCAGGCCATACCAGGAACCTCTGCAAGATTATCCTTCCAAGTTTGATAAGCATCTGCTATTGCATGCAGTTGTTGCATTTTGAGATCAACCTCTTCAGCTGCCACTGTATCGCCTTGAACAATCAAATACCCACTGGCGTCTTGCAGCTCCGAGGTAATATCAGCCAACTTACTGTCTACACTTTTGCTGATCTCAAGTGTCTCAAGGTGTATCGCTTCCGCTTTCTTTAGCGTCTCACTTCTCTCGTTTCCGCCGCATGAGGCGAGAACAAAAGCAAGAAATGTAATTACTATGTATTTCATAATCAGTTGTTTTTCTTTTCGTTTTTAGGAACCGGATCGTAGCCAAACGTCCCCCACGGGTGGCATTTCCCGATGCGCTTCATCCCCATCCAAATACCTTTTACCACCCCCCATTCTTCAATCGATTGAATGGCATAATTCGAGCAAGTAGGGTCGTGACGGCAGTTTTGACCCAACAATGGCGACAGTATAAGTTGGTAAACCTTTATCGGCAAGATAAAGATCATCCTTACAATTTTCATGATTCAAAGATACGACTTCAATCAGAGCGGCCACGCTTCAGCCGCAATGAGTAAAGCAATGCCTGAAGTTAGTCCAGCAAAGAATAGTATCCAATCGCGTTGACGTATTTTAAGAGAACTTTGCAGCGCGAATGCCAAGAACATGAAGCATGCAACAATCAGCAATTGACCGATTTCGACTCCGATATTGAACAGTAACAGAGGAGCAACTATCGACTCTCCTTCGTCGAGGATCATTCTAAAGTAGCTGGAAAATCCCAATCCGTGAATGAGTCCGAAAACGATCGCAAACAAATATCGCCACCCATGACCCGGGATGGGCTCCTTAACCCTGCTAGCATAACGCAAATTGGTTAGGCCTGTAATCAAGATGGTGATCGGTATTAAAAACTCAATCCACGCCGGATCAACATGTACCAAGTTCAATCCAGCAAGAATCAGCGTTACGCTATGACCAACAGTGAAGGCTGTTGCAAGCAACAGAACCCTTTTAACCTCATCGTATTCAAAAATACTTACGAGTGCAATGAGGTAGACCATGTGGTCATATCCACCAAAATCAGTAATGTGACGAATACCGTCGAGCAAATAAGTAAACCAATCCATGCTTTGTTGCTAAAGCAGCGAAATTAGAGAATGAAGGGGGAGAAAAAACACGTTATAATTTGATGTTATACACGTTGCCATCAACCGTTATGGTTGCGTTGTTGTCGCATGTACCATTGCCATAGTCAAGCACACGCACGAAATTATCGTCGGGTGTGGCTTCAATTGTGCCTGAAACAATCCACGGACAAACGAACGTTATTTTCAAAGGCTGTGTGATTACCATCTCGAAAGGATCTCCAAAACGATTAATCCCATTGGCTTGTCCCGTTATCAAGAACTCATCATCAACCAACCATTGCGTATCGTATCCTGTGATCCATTCTCTTTGTCGCGTGCTATCCCATGAAATGGTGAATGAGTTGTCGGGGGAAGTGATGCTTGCGTTATCGACATTCACCAAAAAATATGGGTGATCGCTACTGTTTAGCCCCAAATTACTCACGGTATGGGTTCCTTGAACGCCGTATCCATCGATAGAATAATCGATGAATGTGGTTGTAATTATTGTACCCGTTTCCCGAAGCCGGCCGGTATAGGTTGTAAAGATTTTACCTTGTCGCACAACACCATTCCCATCTTCGCAGACATCTGTTCCGAAATCAATCAAAATGCTTCTAGGGGTCGACAATGTGTCGATTACAATCTCATCAATACACAGCACACGATCACGAATACCGTCAGTATCTTTTGCAACATCTTCAACTACTTTCTGAACATCCGAAAAAATCAATTCAGCAAAAGCAGAGTCACGAGCTGAAAATAGTGAAAGGTCTTTGTCTTTTTTGCGACATCCGAATGTAAAAACGACGACAAAGGCAGTGAGCAGTAACGTTATCTTATGCATTGCATTGGTTTTATCTCTTTCGAATATACTCAAAAACAGTGAAGCCACATGCATGATTCTCATCCGCCTCATGGCGAAAAACCTCTTTCATACTCCAGTTTTCTTCATTGAAATCTGGAAAAAAGACATCGGCATCGAACTCTCCGTGCACACGTGTGAGGTACATTTTATCTACCAGGTCTAGGCGCAATGCAAGTGCATATATTTGACCCCCTCCAATCACAAACGATTCAGTTTCCCCCTTGTCTCTCGCCAATTCGATGGCTTTCCGCAAATCAGTTACCACAAAAGCACCTTTTGCATCGTAGGCCGCATTGCGGGTAATCACAACATTGGTGCGGTTCTTCAGCGGACGAAAACGCTCCGGGATGGATTCATAGTTTCTCCTTCCGGTGATTACGACATGCCCGCGTGTCGTATCTTTAAAAAACTTCATATCTGCAGGAAGGTCCCACACCAAATCGTTGTTTTTACCTAAGGCATTGTTCTCAGCTCGGGCAGCTATTATGGTTACTATCATGATTAAACGGCTACCGCCGCCTTGATATGTGGATGTGGATCGTAATTGGTCAATTCGAAATCTTCAAAATTAAAATCGAAGATGCTTTTAACTTCAGGATTGATCTTCATTGTAGGCAATGTCCGGAAGTCACGTGTGAGCTGCAATTTCGCTTGTTCGATATGGTTTGAGTACAAATGAACATCACCACCAGTCCACACAAACTCTCCCAACTTCAAATCACATACTTGAGCCACCATCATTGTCAACAGCGCGTAGGATGCAATGTTGAATGGGACACCAAGAAAGGTGTCTGCACTGCGCTGGTAAAGCTGACAACTCAACTTACCATCAGCGACATAAAATTGAAACAAACAGTGGCAGGGCGGCAGGGCCATTTCATCGATGAACGAAGGATTCCATGCACTTACGATGTGCCTGCGTGAATCTGGGTTGCGCTTCAATTGGTCAATCAACTTCGTGATTTGATCGGTTGACGTGCCATCAGGATTTGGCCAACTGCGCCATTGATAGCCGTATACCGGACCAAGATTTCCTTGTTCATCGGCCCATTCATTCCAAATAGACACTCCATTTTCTGTCAAATACGCAATATTGGTCTCTCCCTTTAAAAACCACAACAACTCATAAATAATCGAACGCAAATGCAGCTTCTTCGTTGTTAGCAGGGGAAAACCCTCAGCCAAATCAAATCGCATTTGGTAGCCGAAACAACTAACCGTTCCAGTTCCTGTCCGATCGGTTTTTTCCGCTCCTTTATCCAGAAGATGCTGTAAAAGTTGATGATATTGTTGCATTGAAATGAATATTTCCCGCAATTTACCTCTCTTCTACGAACCGTGCAGGAAGTATTTATCACTTGTGGAAAAATGCCCGATTTTGTTGATTGCGAATAGCTGAAAAATAGTCGCGAATATACTTTCTACCGCTCCTCTCTTACCGCTTATCGGCACTTTCGTGTCATGAAATATTTGGCTCTTACACTATTATCCGCCATCGGCGGGATGTTGAACGCACAATCTGTTTTCAACGCGACCAATAACATTCACATCTGCTCACTCAATTTGGAAGATTGTGCGGGGCTGTTTCCTGAAGGACTTTCAAGCAGTGAGTTCTACACTCAGGTTGTTGGCGACAGCATTGAAGAAGAAGGGAGTATTCATGAACTGTGGTTTTCAGTCTCGGGAGCGTCTGAAACGTATACCGATGAGTTCAATCTCACCATGGGTGATCAAAACGAAACGTTTGTGCGCACAATGAGTGAAACGCAATACAGTGTTTTCGACAACTTCTTAATCTACATGGGCGGTGGCGGCTATGGTGCGTTCGATGTCTTTGAATTTTTCCCGCTTGGAGGCGATTCTATTCTGGTCGAAAAATCATGCGCAGGCCATTGCAATCCTGAAGCTGAACCGACCTACGATGTCGTTGTACGCAAGAACCGGCTACCCCATCAAATTTTCAGAAATGTCGTTCTCGACGACCCCAACGATTTCGCAAATAGTAAATTCACAGCTGTAGATTACATTGATGTTATTGAATATCAATTCGATAACAAGAATCAATTGATTTGCGAACGGAACAAAAACGGCACGCCGCTCATGTTCTTTGAATTCATGATTCCAACTGAAAAAGAAAACTGGATGGTTGGTGATCAAACGCTCGAAGAAGTTATCGAGCTTCATTTCGGATTCAAGCCAACGGTGCTTTTGCTGAACGTTTACCAATTCGGCACCTTTTCATTCGTCCTCGATGACGAGGGTTCATACTATCAAGGACCTTCGGTATTTCTAGAATATTGATTTACTTGCTGATTACGCGCATGATCTTCTTCACGGTGTGCACCTTCTCTGGCAAGGCATCGATGGAATCAGCTAAGATGGTGACATGTCCCATTTTACGAAAGGGTTTCGTTTCACTTTTACCGTAGAAATGGGGGTAAACGCCTTCCATACCGAGGGCTTTATCGAGACCGTCATACACCACAGGTCCGCTGAAACCGTCTTCACCAACCAAGTTGACCATGGCGGCAGCACGCAAGGTGTCGGTTGATCCCAATGGCATGCCGACAACAGCCCGCAGGTGTTGAGCAAACTGTGAAGTGAAATTCGCCTCTATGGTGTGATGTCCGCTGTTATGTGTCCGCGGCGCTACTTCATTTACCAAAACATCTCCCCCTTTTGTGAGGAACATCTCCACAGCCAAAATGCCTACAAATGAAAACGCATCGGCTACTTTGGTAGCCAAATCTTTCGCTTGTTCTGCGAGGTCATGAGAGATGGTTGCCGGGGCAAACAGATAATCAACCAGATTTGAACGGTCGTCGAAAACCATCTCAACAACGGGATATGTCACTGTTTGTCCGTGTTCGTTGCGTGCAATAATTACAGAAAGTTCCTTTTCGATATCGACAAGCGATTCGAGGATTGACGGTGCTTTGAAGGTTGTTTCAACATCTTTTTCGCTGCGCAAAACACTTACGCCTTTGCCGTCGTATCCTCCGGTGCGCAGCTTGTGAACCACAGGTAATTCACTGATTTCGATCTCGTCAGATGACTCTATCAATCGGAAAGCCGATGAAGGGATGCCGTGATCGACAAAAAACTGCTTTTGCAATCCTTTGTCTTTGATAACCGCAAGGATTTCCGGATCTGGGAAAACCTTCACTCCTGCCGACTTCAACTCACGCAAGGCATCTACGTTTACATCTTCTATTTCGATGGTCAGCACATCCATGTTTCGTCCGAAATCCAACACTGTTTGATAATCCCGAAAACTACCACATGTAAACGTTGTTGCCAGTCCTGCACACGGAGCATCGGCAGCGGGGTCAAGCACGTGCACTTGAACATCCAAACTGATCGCCTCTTGTATGAGCATGCGCCCTAGCTGACCGCCACCTAAAATCCCCAGCTTAATGTTGTTGCCGTATATTTTCATTTCGTTGTATCTAATTCAATAAGAGCAGGTCGTTGGGTGAGCTCATGGTAGCAAATCACTTCAGGAGAGAAATAATGGACAACCATGCTTTTGCGTGTTAACGACCTGTCGTTCATTTTAATGGCGCCATGCAACAGGTTGCCATGCCACAAAAAGACATCTCCTTTCTTCACATGAAGTGTAACCGGCTCGAGTGCTTTGTCGCGAATCAAAGCTTGTATATGCTCTTCATATTGCAGATA
>JANRAA010000030.1 GCA_030728235.1 Flavobacteriales bacterium | reverse complement strand
AATTCAGATATTTTGCCTTCGACTATCCAAACTGATCGACAATCTTCTTCGCTAAGAAACTACTAAGCTTCACGTAACTCTCATGCGTCCACCCTGCAATATGCGGCGATAAAACGACGTCCGCACGCGCAATCAATTGCTGAAACAAAGTGGCATGATCGGTGTCGATTGATTCGAAAGAACTTTTTTCAAACTCAAGGACATCCAAACAGGCTCCAACTACTTTTCCGCTTTCCAAACCATCGAGCAACGCTGCAATATCTACATGCAATCCGCGGGCAGTGTTTATCAAAATAAAGGGCTTGCCAGCGGCAAGGATGAAAGAGCTATCGACGTAGTGACGTGTTTCATCAGAAAGAGGAAGGTGTATACTGATAATATCGCTGCGTTCGAGCAGTTCATCCTTTGAGACTTCTTCAATGCAGTCATTTCCGAAGCCATGTTTGTATTTGTCGTGCGCAATGATGGTGCATCCAAAGCCGCTCAAACGCTGTGCAAAGGCACTTCCCATGTGACCGTACCCGATGATGCCCACCGTTTTTCCTTTTACCTCCGTACCTCGGTTTTCAGCTCTTCGCCAAACCCCAGCTCGTACTTCAGCATCTGCTCGTTTGAGATGGTTCATCAGCATCAGAAGCATCCCTATAGCGTGTTCCGCTACTGCGTCCATGTTGCCTTCAGGAGAGCTAAAAATCTGTGTGCCTAATTCATTGGCTGCAGCGAGGTCGATGTTCTCAAGACCCGCACCACTTCGTGCGACAAACTTCAACATCCCTGCTGCTAGCAGGCCCCTATCAACAGGAATGCGGCTGCGGATCACGATGCCATCATACGATGCTATTTTTGATTTGATATCTGCGTACGAACTGCTGTAGTCGTGATCGCACACAAAGCCATTTGCCTCCAGCTCTTGCTGCAAGATTTCATGCACCGAATCGAGAAAGAGAACACGCATAATTAGATAACTGTGCCCATCAATGACCCGACCAGGAAGTAGATGATGAGGCCGATGATATCGTTGGCAGTGGTAACGAACGGCCCAGTAGCGAGCGCGGGGTCGATCTTGTATTTATGCAGCACCAGCGGAATGAACGTGCCAAAGACAGCCGCGAAGATAATAACCGAAAGGAGGGCTATGCTTACCGTAAAGCTAAGCGCCGTGCCAAACGACAATATCGTGCTCGCTGTTAAAATGATGATGGAACAAATGATGCCGTTCACCAATCCCACGCCCAATTCTTTCATGAGGCGAGCGGCAATTTTATCGGTGCGCACACTATTGTTGGCGAGTCCTTGCACCACAATAGCTGCCGACTGCACACCCACATTTCCGCCCATAGCAGCAATCAACGGGATGAAGAGCGCCATTCCTGGGTTTTTTTCGATATCGAAAGCGCCGATGACGTATGCCCCCGTAATACCACCTGCCATACCGATAAGTAGCCAAGGCAAACGCGCGCGTGTCAGCGTCCAAATGTTATCATCAGACTCAACATCTTCAGATATACCTGAGGCAAGTTGGTAGTCTTTCTCGGCTTCTTCTTTGAGCACATCTACCGCATCATCGATGGTAATACGACCGAGTAGTTGTCCGCCTTCACCAATTACCGGCAAAGCCACCAAGTCATACTTTTCCATCATCTTGACCACTTTTTCTTCAGGGTCGTCGGCGTAAATGGTCAGCAGTTCACTCGGATTGAACAGTTCTTTGATAGTGGTGCGTGTAGTGCTGGCGCTGAAAAGCAATTTTTTCAGAGAGAGGGTTCCCATGAGGACATCTTGATCATCAACCACGTAGATGCTGTAGACACTTTCAAGGTCTTCGGCTTGACGACGCATTTCTCGAATGCACGTAGCTACCGTCCAGTTTTGATTTACCTTCACCAACTCCTTCGCCATTAGCG
>JANRAA010000029.1 GCA_030728235.1 Flavobacteriales bacterium | reverse complement strand
TTGGCTGATTCGAAGACCACCTTCCCTGCTCTATCGATGATGCGGATATAGGTGATTGCAGCGAGGTTTACACCTGCGATGTTCAAGACATCGTTCTTATTTACTGGAATTGGGAAGACAGATAAGTTTTCTTTCCACTGTTCGTTGATGCCGACATAAGCCACAAATACTTCGTCTGACATAGCTACGCAGCCATTGTCGCCAGTGGCTTCAACGCTGTAGTTGCCATCTTCGGTTATTTCAAGCGTTTGATCGGTAGCACCGTCGATGACGATACCGTTGTTGAACCATTGGTAGTTGGCTGCGTCGGATGCCGAGAGGATATTGCTGTTCGTTTCAAAACTAGCAGTCGGAAGTGGCAGTACTTCAACATCCACAGCGCTGCTGTGAGAGCAGAAAGGATTTGAAGCCGTGAGATTGATAGAGTACATTCCCGCTTCTGAAAAATCAATGCTATTCAACTGCTCCGCGCCATTTGGTGCATTGTTTACCGTCCATGAATACGTTTCAATCCACGGCTGAGTTGCCTCTACATTTAGAGCATTTCCGAGACAAAGCGTTTCAGCATCGGCTGTGAACTCAGCTAAGTTTTCTGGACATATGTAGATGGTTGAAAAAGCAGTGTTTGTAACGATAGGCTCATTGTTATCGAAATAGATATAGGCAGTGTTTTCGATGAGCGAGTTCGCAGGAAGGTTTTCATAGGCTTTGATTTCGTAAATCACCTGACCAATACTCTCGTCACCACAGCATTCTTCGTAGGGCAAGTTGATATCGTTGAAAGTAAAGACCAACTCCCGTGTTTCAAGGTTGATCATCGTTTCAACATTATGGCTTGCTGCTTTCAATTCAAAAGTTGACAGATCGAGGTGTTCAGAAATCGTATCTCTGAGCAGAACAGTGAATGCTTGGAAATTTCCTGTGTTTTGGAAACGAATTCTGTACTCCAAGGTTTCTTCTTGACCGATGAAATGGGGGTCATTCCATCCGGGAGGAGTAACTGTAATATCATTGGGATCGTAGCTACAAAGCACAGGATCTTCCCAAGAATCGTCGAACATACCTAAGAATTGATCTTCATAGTAAGTATAAACTTTTGCATTTAGGAAAGTTGGAGTTCCAGCAGGAATAGTCGCCAATGGTGTGAAATAAAAAACTCTGAATCCAAGATTCCAAATAGGATAGGTTGCAAAAGACTGATAAACTTTGTTACCCACTACTGAGTCGACATACTGCGTTAGTACCGGTTCATAATATTGATCATCGAACTCCATTTCGATATAACCAGAAAGATCAACATTTGACGAATTATTTATAAAAAGATACACGGGGCTTGTGGAAACACAAATCAATGAGCCAAAAGCTGGACTAATATTAACGTCAATATTGATTTCTGGCAATTCAAAATCTAACCCTATGTTCAAAGTAGATAATTCACTTGAATAGAATGAAAATGGAAAAGTATGGCTGGTTATAAAAGGAAATGCTGGGTTATCAGGCATTGATAACCAATATAATCCATCCTGAAGCTCAATTGAAAAGAGACCCGAATTATCTGAGAAAAAAGACAGTTGCGAGGCTCCCCAAAAACTAAACTCTTGGTTTGGAATGAGGGGTTCTCCTTCATCATGAATTCCGTTTTGGTTTTGATCGTGGAACACCATCCCAGTAATTTCGTAGTTACATATCTCTGAACAGGTTGCCTCTGGGTTATAATTAATTGCGTTAGGTTCCATACATCCAGATACGTTTTCATCACAACCAGTATCTATGCACGCGTTGGCGTTGTAGGAGCAAAATTCAGGATCCATGCATCCGCTTATGTACAAACAATCGTCGTTTGTCGTTGAGAGTGAATTGTAATTGCAAGCATTTTCATCTGCACATTCAAGTCCGCTGTACAGCCCTGGAA
>JANRAA010000028.1:8495-10327 GCA_030728235.1 Flavobacteriales bacterium | reverse complement strand
AGACATTCACAAGCACCTTGAAAAGCAAATCGCTGATTTCTTACATACGGAAGATACCATCCTTTACGCTGCAGCATTCGATGCGAATGGTGGTGTTTTCGAACCGTTGTTCGGTGAAGAAGATGCCATCATTTCCGACTCCCTGAACCACGCGTCGATCATCGATGGTGTCCGCTTGTGCAAAGCAAAAAGGTTCCGTTATGCGAACAACGACATGGCCGACCTCGAAGCGCAGTTGATAGCTGCGTCTGATGCACGCTTTAAAATCATCGTCACCGACGGCGTGTTCTCGATGGATGGATACGTAGCACAACTCGATAAGATTTGTGACTTGGCTGATAAATACAATGCGTTGGTAATGGTTGATGAATGTCATGCTACCGGATTTATCGGTAAAACAGGACGTGGCTCAGTTGAGTTGAGAAATGTTTTGGGCAGGGTCGATATCATCACGGGTACGCTTGGAAAAGCTTTGGGTGGCGCCATGGGCGGATTTACGACGGGAAGAAAAGAAATCATCGAGATGCTCCGCCAGCGTTCTCGTCCTTACCTCTTCTCGAATTCTCTCGCTCCTAGCATCGTGGGGGCGTCGATCGCGGTGTTTGAACTGCTCAACGAAACGACAGATTTGCGCGATAAACTTGAGCAAAATGTCAATTACTTCAAGGCCGGACTGCGTCGCATCGGTCTAGAGTTCAAAGACGGTGAATCAGCAATCGTTCCTGTGATGTTGTACGATGCACGTCTCTCGCAGGTGATGGCTGAAAAACTGTTGGCTGAGGGCATCTATGTCATTGGTTTTTACTACCCCGTTGTGCCGAAAGATCAGGCACGCATACGTGTGCAAATCAGTGCAGCGCATGAAATCGGACATTTGGATATGGCCATCAACGCGTTTGAAAAAGTAGGGAAAGAACTTGGAGTGATCAAGTAGGTGGTTGATCTGCTGATTGTCGGACAAGGTCTAGCGGGTTCCGTATTGGCTTATCGCGCATTACAGCGCGGATGGACGGTACACGTGGTTGATAACAATCACGCATCTTCAGCAAGCTTGGTAGCCGCTGGCATGTTCAACCCCATGTCGTTTCGCTCTGTGGTAGAAACCTGGGAGGCATCTCAAAATCACGAGATGATGCTCGACCTGTTCCGCAGCATGGAAAAGGATTTCGGTGTCAAGTTGATTCATGATTTACCCTTGGTACGGGTGTTTCCAGATTCGAATTACCGCGCTAAATGGAATGGCAAAGCAGACAGTTTAAAGTGGATTGAACCCTCTAAAGACGATGATTCAATTAACGCTCCCTATGGAACGGGTGCAGTGAATGGTTGTGGTTACGTCGATCTTCCGCTGCTGCTTAAAACGGTCCGCGAATATCTGATTGAACAAAAGTCATTCGCCAATGCTCAGTGCTCTGCAACCGACATCTTGGAAGAGAATGGTTTTTTTTCGTGGTCGGAGGTGCAAGCAAAACGAGTTGTTTTCTGCACAGGGGCTGTCTTTAATCACCCGCTCATTCCGATTGTGCCCAACAAAGGCGAAATCTTAACCGTCAGCGCCGACTTAAGGAATGATCGCATACTAAACAACGGCAAGTGGCTCATGCCGCACCATTCAGGAATTTTCAGACTCGGAGCTACGTATGAACGTCTGCCTTACACAAACGGACCAACCCCAGAAGTGCGTGAATCTCTGTTGCGTAAAATTAGCGAGATGGTGACGTCGGAGTTGAGTGTTGTTAAACACGAAGCAGGCATTCGTCCTACCACGCCCGACCGCAAACCCGTGTGCGGAATGATAGCGGATGGAGTCTTCGTCTTGAACGGATTGGGCA
>JANRAA010000028.1:0-8485 GCA_030728235.1 Flavobacteriales bacterium | reverse complement strand
GATTGGGCACCCGTGGGGTCTTGATTGTCGCTAGCGCGGTTTCAGCGTTTATCAATTATCTCGCTGAGGGTACACCCCTTCCTCCAGAAATAGACGTAAAGCGGTACACCGAAAAATAACTTTCACAAATAATTGAAAGTACAGAAATTGTTTTTATCTTCGTGGTATGGAATTCAACGAAGCAAAAGAACAATTCATAAATAGCTGGGGATCACTCGGCTCAAGCTGGGGTGTAAGTCGCACCATGGCACAAGTACACGCGCTCTTATTGATCACGCATGATCCCATTTCGGCAGAAGATGTCATGGAAGCCTTGAACATCTCTCGCGGCAATGCCAACATGTCGTTGCGTGCCTTAATCGACTGGGGATTGATCGAGAAGAAAGTGAAACTGGGCGAACGTCGTGAGTACTTCCTAGCGGAGAAAGATTTGTGGAAAGTAGCCATGCGCATCGCCAAAGAGCGCAGAAAAAGGGAGCTCGAACCCATCATGTCGGCACTTTCTCAGGTAAAAGACATCGATCCGGAGACAGGTGATAAAAAAGAGATTGCCCAGTTCAAAGGACAAATGGAGGAGATTGAAGATTTTGCCGGCAGGGTAGATGGATTATTGAATAAACTCGCAACCGCAGATGAGAATTGGTTTACGTCGTTGCTCGCTCGGGTGCTTATAAAATAACAAGTATGAAAAGTGGTTTTTTCCCAGCCTCACTATGGATCCAGGGCGTTGCAATGGTCATCTGGATGCTCTGTGCGTTTGATTTAATCGCATTCCTTTTTGTCCAATTTCTAATTGGGGTGCTGCAAATCATCGTCAATTTATTCTCGCTTCGTCAGGTGAAGAAGTCGACACCTGTTGTCCGCAAAATGATCTATGGCTATTGGATCGCAGTGCTGCTTTACTTCCTCTTTGCAGCTTTTGTTCACGCGTTCGACGGTGGCTTCGATGAAAACTGGATTGTTTTTATCCTCATCCCGTGCCTGCTTGCGGTTTTTTCTCTCGCCATACCTGTTGTGGCGACGCGGGAATAGTGGCTAATTTTTTTAATCGAAAGTTTCACAAAATATTGAAAATATGAAAAGTAAGAATAAACTTAAAGTGGTTTTAGCGGGTGGCACGGGTGTCATTGGTAAAACGCTCATAGCTTTCTTTCGCGCTCGCGGCGCGGATGTGAAAGTCCTCACACGTGGGACAAGTGCTTTTGCTCAAGGGGTGGAGTACATTCATTGGGATGCTCGTCATGCGGGTCCGTGGTTCGAAGCAATAAACGGGTCCGATTTGCTGATCAATCTGGTTGGGAAATCTGTCAACTGCCGATACACGGAAAAAGCAAAAGCCGAGATCATCGATTCGCGTGTCAATGCTACGTTGGCACTCGGAGCTGCGGCAATAGCTGCTCACCACCCTCCAAAATGCTGGATCAACTTAGCAAGTGCTACGATATATGCTGACGCTCGTGAAAAAGTGAACGGCGAAGATGGCGACATTGGCTCTGGTTTCAGCGTCGAAGTATGCAAGATTTGGGAGAGCACGTTCAATGAAATACCGCTTCCAACAACGCGAAAGGTGGTGTTTAGAACTGCGTTTTTTTTAAGTCACGATGGTGGTGTGTTTTCTGAATTGGCGCGCTTCGCTTGTCTGGGTATGGGCGGCAAATGGGGGCCTGGAGATCAGCGTGTATCGTGGATTCATGAAGACGACTTCTGCAACATGGTGCTCACGGCATTTGAAGATGAATGGGTGGGTACGTTTAATGCTTCTTCACCACATCCGCTGCCTTTAATCGATTTCTTTGCTGCAATCCGTAAACACATTGGCCGACGCATTCGCATAAACATTCCAACCGCGTTGGTGCATCTTGGAGCGCGACTGAAAGGAACAGAGGCGGAGTTGATTCTGAAAAGTCGGAATGTGGTCCCTACCGCCGCACTTAAACTGGGGTTTGAGTTCAAATTTACCGACATCCGCCACGCTGTGGCGAACCTTTTGCCCATGCACAAGCGGACACCTTTGAACCGATTGAAGTTTTACTTTCACACCAAAAGGTCATCTTTTTTACCTTTTGTTAGCAAGCTGAATTAGAAATTGTGCCATCCATCGGTACGCGTTTTTTGTACCTTTGAACCCGTAAGTCGCAGATAAAACTTTTGAAATATGCTCACCAAGAAAATAGAAAAAGCCCTCAACGATCAAATAAAAGTAGAAGCTGAATCTTCTCAGTTTTACCTTGCCATGGCATCGTGGGCTGAGACAGAAGGACTAAACGGTACTGCCGATTTCCTTTACTTGCACTCTGACGAAGAACGCGCACACATGCTGAAGTTGGTGCGTTTTGTCAACGAACGCGGCGGAAAAGCCCTTATTCCTGAATTGAAGCAGCCTCCTCGTACATTCAAATCAATCCAAGAAGTGTTTCAAAATCTGCTCAATCATGAGACAAATGTTACTGCTCAGATCAACAACGTGGTAGACATCTGCTTGAGCGAGAAAGATTACACAACCCACAACTTCATGCAGTGGTATGTGTCTGAACAGATTGAAGAAGAAGGTTTGGCGCGCATGATTATGGACAAACTTTCACTCATTGGTAACGACAAAGGAGGTATGTACCTCTTCGATCGCGACCTCAATACCTTGAGAACGAAAGCAGCTCAGTAAGGTTATACACATCCTGAACGTAATAATCCATTAAAAGTCCCGTGTTTTTGAAACCGGGACTTTTTATTTTCGTAAATGCGCTACAACGGCGCGATTTGTGAGCTGTGGTAAAAGAATGAAAGTCCTCCTACTGACTATGTTTTCGCTACTGAGCATGGCGCTTGTCCCTACAACGACGAGCGACACACAACTTGATGATGCCGATACCATCGCTATCACCAAGGCAAATTTCCTGTTTCAGTTTGCCTCGTTTAACGACTGGCCAGAGGATCGAAAAAAAGGGCCGTTCAAAATTGGTATCGTTGGTAACGACAACCTGTACAAAGAAATTCTAGAAAAATACGCTTCCAAAGCTGTCGGCAGTCAAGCACTCGAAGTGCATCGATTGGAAAAAATGCAAAGCGGACAGTTTTATCATATTATTTATGTCGATGGTGCTGCTGCTTCGGCAATGCCAAACGTTATCAAAGCCATTGGTGATGATCCAACGTTGGTAGTTGCAAACAACAGAGATGCACTTCAAAAGGGCGCTGCAATAAGTTTCGTTCCTGTTGATGGAATGGTGCGATATTCCATCAACCCAGAAGTTGCCAAAAAGAAAAACATCACCATCGGTTCACGCATTCAGCTATGGGCAGTAAACTAACATACATACTCACTGCAGTGCTGTTCATGGGATCAGTTGCTGCTTGGTGTCAGCCTAATTTGCCGACTACCTCGCAAGCCATCGCGCGCGTTCAGGAAGGTGATCTTACTGCTGCCAAAGAACTTATTCTTCAAGCTTCTACCGACCCGTCTGAAAATGCTGACGCATACACATGGTACGTCAAAGGCTTCATTTTTAAGGAGATTTACAAGCAAATCGAAAAGGCGAATCCGTATTCCGAAAACAGAGAAGTTGCCATCGAAGCCATTAAGAAATCAATGGCGATGGATACCGAGAAGAAATACCTCGATAACAATACCAAGGCAATCGAATTCCTCGCTACCAGCTACTACAACGATGCTGTGCGCATGTCGCGATCTTTGAACTACGAAAACATCAACGAGCCTGAGCGCTTTTATACCCGATACAAGGAAACTGAAGGCCTCGTACATCCGGGTAAGAACTACGCGGCAGGTGATATCGAACTGTACCGCAACTTGGCAAGGGCGTGTCACAACATTTACGACAACGATCACGACCGGAACGAGGTGTTCTTCGATCGCGGTATGAAATACTACGAATTGGCGCTGGCGTTAAAACCAGACGACTATATATCAAATTACAATGTGGCATCAGGTTTCTACAATCAGGGTGTGCGTTTCATTCGTAAAATCGATTACGATACTGAAATATTTGAATTGATCCTGATTCAGGAACGATGTGTAGCCTTGTTCAAAAAAGCCCTTCCTTACATGCAGAAAGCACATGTTTCTGATCCGAAAGGAAAGGCAGCTTTGAAAGGACTGGTTGCCATTTACAAAAGTTTGAGCGACGACGCCAAGGCAGCTGAATACCAAGCTGAACTTGAACGCCTAATCAAAGAAGGAGCAATTCGTGAATAACAACGATGGACGTTAGGTTTACCATACCATGGAAAATAGGCGTAGGCTTCGGTGTTTTTATAATCACCGTGGCCTTCTTGTTTTTTTTAACCCGTCAGACGTTAAGCGAAAGCAGAGAGATCAGCTCTCGAATTGATGAAGTGTACGCTCCGAGTATCGAACTACTCGAAAGTCTGAGTAGCGAACTGACCTATTCACGGGTGCTGATCAAGCACTGGGCTGCTGTGCAATCGCGTCCAGACGTGATGGAGAAAACATTGCTGCTCAGGTTGATGAACGATAAAGTTCCACTTCAATTGGAACGATTGGACTACATCGCCAAAGAATGGGATGGAACCGATCAACGGTCGTTGGATAGTCTCCAAAATGCGGTCTCTCGTCTGTTCATCGTTTACAACCAAATAACACGACTCCTGCCTGATTTCGATAGTTATTCAAACCCGAATTCCATCATGGCGGTCGACTATCTCTTCTTAGAAGGAGAAGGAATCGATAAATGCACAACAGAGGTGGAGTCTCGTGTTATCCGCCTGCTTGCACGCCAGCGCACTCACCTTGGCACTTCTTCGCAAGAAATGAACAACTTGGGCGATCGTTTGCGGCTATTCGCCGGAAACATTGCCATCGTGGTGCTTTTCTTGGGGATTTTCATTGCTTTCAGCGTTTCTCGATCCATAGTAAAACCCATTTCTGAGCTCAAGCGAACACTGCTGTATTTGGGTAAAGGAATCTACCCGCGTGGCACCGTACAGGTAACGTCTGATGAAATTGGCGACATGGCATTTGCCGTCAATCGTCTGGTAGATGGTCTAAAGAAAACACGTGAATTTTCATCGCAAGTGGGTGGTGGAAATTTCGAAGCGAGCTATTCTCCTCTGTCTGAAGATGATGAACTCGGATATGCGTTGCTCAAAATGCGCGATGATCTTGCTGCCAATGAACGGCTGCTTGAACGAAAAGTAGAAGAGCGTACCAATGAAGTGGTGCAACAAAAAGAAGAAATCGAACGCCAGAAAGAGCGGGTGATGGAACTGTACAAGGATTTGACAGACTCCATAAACTACGCAAAGCGGATACAACAAACGATACTGCCAACGCGCGAGTACATTCTCGAAATGTTCCCAGACTCGTTCGTGTTTTTCAAACCAAGAGATATTGTTTCTGGTGATTTCTATTGGTTTAAAAACGGAGGTAGAAAAAAGTATGTCGCTGCAGTAGATTGCACCGGACATGGCGTTCCAGGTGCTTTCATGAGCCTGGTGGGATACAATGCGCTCAATCACGTTACGAAGGTCTTTACTCGTCCGGCTCAAGTGCTCAATCACCTCAACCGTTTGGCCTCTGAGACTTTGAGAAGTGAGGCCCGCGATATGCACCTCACCGATGGCATGGACCTCGCGTTTTTGTCTTTCGACTCAGAAACACTCGAGATGGAATACGCAGGTGCGCACAACCCTGTATACATTGTCCGCAACAAAGAAATGATCGTAATCGATCCAGATAAATTCTCCATTGGTTCTTTCCTTCAAGGGGATCGAGAATTTACCAATCACACCATTCTGCTTGAACAAGGCGACGCTGTATATGTCTTCTCCGACGGTTATGTCGACCAGTTCGGTGGACCAAAAGGCAAGAAATTCTTGAAGAAGCAGTTCAGAGAAATGCTTTTGGAGTTGAGCCATCTGCCCATGGCAGAACAAGGCATCCAAATCAATGAACGCCTGATTGCATGGAAAAAAATGTATGATCAGGTCGACGATATTCTCGTCTTAGGAATTCGAATTTGATCAGGTTGTAAATACTGAACCGCCTAGGATGTAGGTATCTTTCGGGTTCAGACAAAGCACAGGTATCTGTGTTTCATTTGTGATCACCTGCTGCTCATATCCTCCGCCTATCATTCCCATCAAACTGTTTTCGTAGAAGTTCATGATCGTGATGAGGTCAGCATCTATAGACGATGCGAAGTTCAACATGGCCTTAACAAATACACTTGTCTTTGTTTCAGTGCTTTGAACCGTGAAGCTGATTTCGCGTTCAGTGAGGAACTTGCTCGCATAGGCGATGTTGCGGTCCAACTGGTTTTTTAAGAACTCATCGGTTTCTCCCGGTGAGATAAGGTGTATCTTGCTGTTGAAGTATTTGGCCATATCTGCAACCAAACTCAATTTCTGCTTAGTCTCACGGTGCAAATCCAATGGAACGACGATGTTTTCATAACCGTGATTGCGAATCCCACGCTCTTGAACGATGATGAAAGGAACGGTAGAATCCGTAACAATTCTCAAGGCACGGCTGCCTGTGATAAATTGCATCCCACGCAAACCATGGGTACCCATGATAATCAAACTCGCTTCAAGCTCGGTAGCCACTTCATCGATGTCTTCAAAAATACTTCCGATGCGAACTATCGTATGAATATCGACGCCCTTTTCAGCTTTTGTCATCTCCGCCAAAGCCAAAAGTTTCGCGCGTGTTTCTGCGATGTGTGATTTGTTATCGATCACGTGTAAAACGTGAATTTCAGCGCCGATAACGTTAGCAACTGTAATCGCGTGATTTAGAGCGGTTTCTCCAACTTTTGTAAAATCGGTAGGGACAAGTATTTTTTTCATCGTGGTTCCTTGATAAGTTTTGCGCTTCGAAAATAGGTATTCAATAGCAAACTGCCATTTTTTGTAGGAAAATTCCTAGTCAATGCTAAGGAATTGCTCCTACAATCAGCAAGTTACAAAGGAATTAGCTTTGCATGTCTGGAAAAAGGTTGAAACCATGCAGCCTGGTCATCATATCTATCCCACCTGGTTACTTTTAGCAAAATTGATGATCGGCAGACAAAGCCACCGACCTGTTCGGTGGCTTTTTATTGTTGTTCTGATGCGATGTTGGTTAACCGATGCTTAAGTTTGCACTATGCAGATTGCAGCACAGTTAAATAGACTACGAGATTGGCTCGCGTCGCTTCAGCGAAAGCATGCTCTCATCCTCTTGAGTGTGGCCGTGGGAATGGCCGCGGGCCTCGTTGCGGTAATTTTGAAAAATGCAGTTTACGGTTTACGCCGTCTTTTAACCAACTGGTTTACTCTCGATGAGGTCAACTGGTTGTATGCCATCTATCCTGCAATCGGGATCGCACTTACTTTGCTAATTATCCGTTGGTTTTTGAAAAACCGACATCCTGGACCAGGTATTCCGACCACGTTGTATGCGATTTCGAGACGAAGCGGACAACTCAAAAAGCAGCAGATGTACGCTTCAATTGTGACGAGTATATTCACCGTAGGTTTTGGAGGTAGCGCAGGATTGGAAGCGCCAGCTGTTCAAGCAAGCGCAGGCATTGGTTCCAACTTGGCCGCATTGTTCCATCAAAACTACAAAACCAGGATATTGTTGATCGGTTGCGCTGCTGCTGGATCACTCGCTGCGATGTTCAAAGCACCGGTAGCAGCAATTGTCTTTGCTGTTGAGGTCATCATGATCGACCTCACAACGGCCAGTCTTGTCCCTCTTTTAATGGCCTCTCTGTCTGCTCTTTTAACAGCCTCTCTTTTTTTAGAAGAAGATGTCTTATTATCGATAAAAGATCCGGAACCATTTACTTTCGGATACTTGCCGTTTTACATTCTTCTAGGTGTCGCATGCGGTGTCTTTTCGGGCTATTTCAACAAGATTTACCTGTCAGTAAGTGGCACTTTTCAAGGCATTAAAAGTCCGGTATCACGAGTCTTAACAGGAGGCGCTTTGCTCGGAGCCATTGTACTTGTCTTTCCTCCACTTTATGGTGAGGGATATGATATTTTAAATGCTTTTCTCCGCGACGACATTCGTGAATCTACAGCCAATTCGATGTTCTACGATTTGCCTGTTGATGGATGGTGGATATTGCTTTTCCTCACTGGTTTGCTGATCTTGAAAGTTCTGGCAACAGGAATCACCTTAGGTTCTGGGGGAGTGGGTGGTATATTCGCTCCGACGTTGTTTATGGGGGGTACCTTGGGTTATCTTTTCGGCAAGGTGATCGATAAACTGCACATAACGCAAGCATTGCCGGTTGGAAGCTTCGCTTTGGTGGGCATGGCCGGACTCATGGCAGGTGTGCTGCATGCTCCGCTCACATCCATCTTTCTCATTGCTGAAATATCAGGAGGATACGATTTGTTTGTCCCTTTGATGATTTCGGCCGCCATCGCTTATTACATTTCTCGCATCTTTTCGAAACATACAATCTACACCCGAGAATTGGCAGAACGTGGTGATTTAATTACACACAACAAAGAC
>JANRAA010000027.1 GCA_030728235.1 Flavobacteriales bacterium | reverse complement strand
GTATTTGTTGCGCGCTGGGGCAGATCGGACATTGGGAACGAAGTATCCAATCACCATCGGGGCTGAGCTCGGGTTGCGTTATTTGCACAATCAGTTAGACAATCCCGTCGATGGTTGGTTCATGATCAATCTTCGCACGCCACTTGTGCGACCTTACCGCGATTTTTAATTCCAATTCAGAATGAATCTTCGCTTTGTGGCTGCAAAAAAACCCTAACTTTGTGCGCCTAAAAGATCAATTTGAAAGCAGTCGATTCCATCGAAAAAAGTAATGTCATTCTCACTCGCGTGAAAGATCTTGCCGCGTTTTTCAAGTTCCGCCTGTCTGTTATCGTTGTTTTATCAGCGATTCTCGGATATTTCATGGGCACCTCACACGCAGATTTAGGTTCAATAACGGCATTGATTGTTGGTGGTTTTCTTTTAACGGGTGCCAGCAATGGCTTGAACCAGGTATGGGAGCGCGACCTCGACAAGTTGATGAACCGCACCATGAATCGTCCGCTGCCTACCGGCAGGATGTCTATAAACGAAGGACTCATCATCGCCCTTGTAAGCGGCGCCATGGGAGTTTTGATTTTATGGTACTTTTTGAATCCCATTTGTGGGATTTTGGGACTGATAGCGATCTTCTCTTACGTTTTGGTGTATACACCGATGAAGCAAAAGAGCGCCATTGCTGTTTTTGTTGGAGCATTTCCAGGCGCCATCCCTCCTATGTTGGGTTATGTTGCTGCCACATCTGATTTCAACATCGAGCCAGGATTGTTATTTGCGACACAATTTTTCTGGCAGTTCCCGCATTTTTGGGCCATCGCATGGGTAGCGCATGAAGACTACCAGCGGGCAGGTTATAAGTTATTGCCGTTTCAAGCAGGGCAAACCAAAGCTTCTGCGTTTCAGATATTGTTGTACAGTTTGATATTGATACCAGTTAGTTTGTTGCCTTGGGCCTTGCCATTGGATGGCCCGATGGTTGGCAACTTCGCTTTTTGGTTGATATTGGCAGCGGGATTAGGCTTTGCTTACACCGCTTGGAAATTGTATGTATCGTGCGACATGAAAGACGCCAGACGAACCATGTTCGCATCCTTTTTTTACCTTCCGATCGTCCAGTTGTTATATGTATTAGATAAACTACACGGATGAGTCAAACGATTGAAGCCACCGGGGCTACCGGCAAAAAGAGTGTTTTTGAGGGTACTGATCCACAAGTACGTGTGCGTACCAAAAAAATGCTGATGTACTTTATCATATTCGCCATTGTGATGTTGTTTGCAGGATTTACATCTGCATACATCGTAAGCAACATGGGAGAATACTGGGTTCACATCAACCCACCAATGAGTTTATGGTATAGCAATGCCATCATATTGGTCAGCAGCGTATCGATGATTTCAGCCCTTCGTGCTATGAAACGCGGCAACAAGCAACTGACCATGATCATGCTTGCCACCACCCTTGCTTTGGGCGTTGCATTCACCTTTACACAGCAAGCGGCTTGGAAAGAACTTCGGTCGAAGGGCATGGGGTGGACCATCAACACCACCGAAGCCGGATTGAAGGCTTACAGTTGGAACAACATCTCCGAGATCACCGGAGAATATGGCACCGACTATTATGTGCACAAAGACGGAAGCAAGCTCGCAATGCATGAAGGGCAGTTTTACGCTGCCAACGACCCTACATTTGCGGTTCCACTTACCGGAAAAGTCACCAATATGAACAACAACTCCGGTGCTTTCATCTGGGTTTTGATCATTATACATATTATGCACTTGGTCTTCGGATTGATTTACTTAACTGTCAATTTAATCCGCACTTCAAAGGGCATTATAAATCAACACGATACAGTTCGTTTGGAGACAAACGGAATTTATTGGCATTTCCTTGGGATATTGTGGGTGTATTTATTCGCCTTTTTGTTCCTAATTCACTAAACTTGCAGCAAATTTTTTCCGGCTATGGCAGGGGACGCAACCAAAACAATTTCAAAAGAGACCCTCTGGGGCGGCGGACAATCTCCGTTTAGCGTCAGTTATGGGAAAATGATGATGTGGTACTTTCTAGTATCGGATGCTTTAACATTCGGTGGATTGTTGACCGCATATGGATTCGTAAGACACGGTGCTGAGGTTCCGTGGCCGGTAGGTGAGCAAGCTTTCGAGGCTTTGCCCTTCTTAACTGGTCACTATCCTTTGGTGTATGTGGCTTTGATGACGTTCATTCTCATCGTATCATCGGTAACCATGGTATTGGCTGTTGAGGCCGGACATCGCAACAACAAAAAAGGTGTTGTAAAATGGTTAGGATTGACCATCATTGGTGGATTCTTTTTCGTTGGATCTCAGGCTTGGGAGTGGTCTCACTTCATCCACGGTTCTGGCGGAGCATTTCAATTGGCGACTGCGGTAACCGTTACCGACGCTGAAGGCGGAGTGCATGCTTTAAAAGCAGGCGATCGCGTTTTCATGGATGCACATTTTGGTCATTTGATGGAAGAATACGTTGAAGGCAATCCAGACATCATTTTGGATGGTACAACGATTAAATCTGTTGGAGCCCATGCTCATGAAGCAACGCTGGATTACTTGACTTTGAACAAGTATGTAATTGGACGCACAGCGATTGAGGGTGCTGAAATGGCGAAGCTTTGGAACGCACGTTCTGATCAGTTTGTTTTTGGAGCCAACCTTCAATCGAGTGAATATGCTGAGCACCAAGATTACGCTGGTTTCTTCTTCTTCATCACTGGATTCCACGGATTCCACGTGTTTTCAGGAGTGGTGATCAACATCATTGTATTCGCAATGGTTGTGCGTGGCGTTTTCGAACGTCGTGGTCACTATGAGATGGTTGAAAAGATCGGTTTGTACTGGCACTTTGTAGACCTTGTATGGGTATTCGTATTCACCTTCTTCTACCTTGTTTGATTTAACTGTTTGAAACCATGGAAAGAGACGACCTCATTGTAAACGATTCATATTCGTTAAACGCTCATCACAGCGAAGAAGCAGGTGTAAAAATCCGTAAGAAGATTATTTTCGTTACCATTCTTCTCACTGCGATTACTGTATTTGAAGTGTTCTTGGGAGTTTACATCAAGCGCAATAGTGATTTCTGGACCCTCACCAAATGGGTGTTCATTATCCTCACACTGCTTAAGGCTGGATATATTGTTATGTCGTTCATGCACTTGGGCGAAGAGCGTAAAAACCTCCGTAACGTGATCCTCATCCCTTACTTCATATTTATTGGATACCTAATTTTCATTGCCCTTACAGAAGGCACGGCACATTTGGATATGTTCGAGTCTGTACACTAAGAAATGAATAGAAGAGATAAATTGAAAAAGTACACCTTATTGATAGGTGTACTTTTTTTGTTACCAGCGTTGCTCATTGCCTTCTTCGGAGTAATGGGAGAACACCACTTTAATACCCTGCCTTATTTCGGTGCAAAAACAACTACGGCAGCCGGTGATACTGTTTACTTTAAGATTGATGACTTCAACTTCACCAATCAAGAGGGTCGGCCATATGGCCTAGACTCTCTAAAGGGTAAAATTTGGTTGGCCTCGTTCTTTCCAACGAACTCGCCGCACATCAAAAAAATAACAGGACGTTTGCTTTGGCCTAATTGGCGTTACAAAGCTGAAACCGATATACTTCTTGTTTCATTCACTTTGGATTCGGAGCACGACACACCAGAAGTGTTAAAAGCATACACCGATCAAGCAACGAAATACCATGAGCACCAAGGCAAATGGCAGTTTCTGACAGGAAATCAAGAAGCTATCAATGCTTATATCACGAAAAACTTCATGTTACCCGATCCACAAAATACAGCCATGATGTATTTGATCGATACCGAAGGATATATTCGTGGTGAATACGATGCCAATCTTGAAGTGAACATTCGCGATGCCATTGAAGACATGGCCTTGTTGAAGAAAGAAATAGACGTGAAACGATATGAAGAAAAGAAACGCAATACTGATCGTTAGTATTCTTGCAGCCTTGTTTTCTTGTTCTCCTGAGGCGCCTCAAAACACACCTGTCGTAAGTTTGCCGTACTTTGGTGAACACGACATGGAAATCGTGCAAGACAGCGCTGATGTATCGCACGTCGACACCATCTATTTCAGCGTCCCCGGATTCGTTTTCTTGAATCAAGATTGCACCATGGTATCGCACAGAGACTACCGCGGACACATTTACGTAACCGATTATTTCTTTACTACTTGTCCAACCATTTGTCCGATAATGACCAGCCAAATGGTTCGGCTGCAGGCCCTGGTCAACAAGCATTTGAGTGGTGCTGGAATTAAATTTTTATCTCACACCGTTGACCCCGATTACGATCAACCAAGCAGGCTAAAAGATTATGCAACCCGCATAGGTGCAGATTTCAGCAATTGGAACTTCGTAACAGGCGACAAAGATGAATTATATGATCAAGCGCGGTATGGATATTTCATGACCGCCTTTGAATCTGATACTGCTGCGGGAGGGTTCTTCCATTCAGACAACATGGTTTTGGTAGATCGGGAAGGACATATTCGCGGATATTATGATGGCACCTCAACATCTGAGGTAGATAAACTGTTTGAAGATTTAAAACACCTAGTACACAGCTATGAGCCTGAAGACAATCGTAAATAACAACAAGCTTCTTCGCAACATCATTGTAGCCGTGGCACTTGTAGTGCCTATTGTGGTTACCCTTTTGCGTTATATTCCGCATCCAGAGTTTAGCGAATCGACCAAAGATTCGCTTTACATTCTACCCATGCTAAATGCCGTGCTCAATGGCACCACCTTCTTCCTACTTGTGTTTGCTTTGATAGCTATCAAGAAAAAGAACATTGCTCTGCACCAAAAATTGATGACGGGTGCCATGGTGCTTTCAGCACTATTTCTTGTGTCGTACATCGCCTTTCACTACACCTGTCCAGAAACGCCCTATCCTGCCGAAGGCAGCGTAAGAGGATTGTATCTCTTCATATTGTTGACGCACATCTTACTTTCAGCAGCCATTGTTCCTTTGGCATTGTACGCGTACGCTCGCGGATTTGCAGGCATGGTTGAAAAGCACAAAAAAATTGTCCGTTTTGCCTACCCCATGTGGCTTTACGTTACCGCAACAGGAGTCATTGTGTACCTCATGATTTCTCCATTTTACCCGCACAGTCCGTTCTAAGAAAGACTAACTTTACAGTCATGAAAACACGTCATTTCTTGCTACTTACAGCACTTATTTTCATCGCCCTCGGCACCGATGCGCAATGTGTTATGTGCAAAGCTGTGGCAGAAGATTCAGCTGCCGACGGTGGACTGGCAAGAGGGTTGAACAGTGGGATTTTGTACCTCATGGCCATTCCATATATTCTGTTAGGCACCCTTTACTTCGTTTTTTTCAGGAAAAAGAAAATCTTCAAAAGTCACGTCTGACGGACGTTTCTGACGGGCGTGTAAGATTTCACGAACTTTTTTTGTGAGAAAGCATAACCTTTTCGGCACGAAGATGGTAAAAAGGTGTGCTATGAAACTTAGAATACTTCTATCCACCTCTGTTCTTACACTGTTACTTTGTGGCAATGTACAGGCTCAATTCGTTCAAGAACGTGCCATCAGTCCCAATGAAGTCATCATTGAAGAGCAGACCATGCACATCCGAGTTTTCGATGCTGCCACCCGAAAGTCGATACCTGGCACGGTTAACGTGAAAGGACTCAATCCGCGAAAGACCATCGTCATGGAGAATATGACGGATACCATTTTCCCGATTCGCACCTATCGCCTTTACACCGTTTCGTGTGTAATACCTGGCTATATGCTGTACGCTCAAAAATTCTGGCCCGATGAAGCTGAACGCCATTTTCAATTGGTAAATATGCAGCCCTTGGCTGTTGGTTTAAAAACCGACATTCGCGACATCACCTTCTTGGGTTCAAAGACCGAGATTTATCACAAATCGAAGCCAGCTTTGGATGAACTGATTGAATTCATGACAGTAAACCCCACCATTTCGATTAGCATCATTGGCCACGTGAACGGACCAGACAACTCTCAAACATTTGAATTCTACGAAGAAGCCAGCTACAACCGTGCTGCTGCTGTTCGAGAATATCTTGTTACCGCAGGAATTGATGGCTCAAGACTATCAGTAAGAGGAGCAGGGAATACAGAGATGATTTACCCTGACCCCATCACCGAATGGCAAAACGAAGCCAATCGGCGCATCGAAATCCAAATTACAAGTTTGTAGCATTACTACCGTTTACCACCCTTTAGATACGCTCATACGAAAAGCCCCTTCATTCACGAAGGGGTTTTTTTATGTTTGTATCATATCGTGCGAATCATGAAAAAAATCACTTTACTCCTCGTTAGCTCTCTGCTTATAACTACTGTATTTGGGCAAGAAGCGTGGACATTGCAAAAATGCATAGATCACGCCTTTCAGCACAACATACAAATCAAACAGAGCGAGTTGAACCTTGCAACTGCAGGCATCAACAAAGAAGCGAATGTTGGAACCATGCTTCCAAGCTTGAATGCAAGTGCTACACACGGGTACAACTGGGGACAGACCATTGACCAATTCACCAACCAATTCGCTACGAGCCGAATTCAAAGTAACAACATCGGTATAAGCACAGGCATGACCTTATTCAATGGTTTTCAAAATCTCAACCGTGTGCGACAAAGCAACGTTGATGTTGAAGTAAACCAAGCCAATTTGGAGAAAATGCAAAACGACATTGCTTTGAACGTGGCAAACGCCTTTTTGAACGTCTTGTTTCAAGAAGAGCTGCTCAAAATCGCCGTTAGCAATGCCGATAACACAGCCGAACAGGTAAAGCGCATTCAAGATTTGGTAGATGCAGGAGCGGCGGCACGAAGCAGCTTACTCGATATCCAAGCACAGTATGCAACCGACCAAGCATCGCTCGTACAATCGGAGAACAACCTGATGCTTGCCTACCTCTCTTTGCGTCAATTGCTACTCATTCCATCAAGCGAGGCTGCGAACTTTAAAATCAGCGCTCCAAACCTGGAAGAATTTTCAGACATCAAATTACCATCGAGTCCGGAATCTGCCATCGCTCATGCGCAGAGTTCATTTCCTGAGGTGAAAAGTGCAAAAGCAACATTGGAGCGCTCTCAAATGGGCATATCCATCGCCAAAGGCGCTATGAGTCCGCGCTTAGGCGTCAGCTATTCATACGGATCCGGATACTCTGGAGCATACCGCATACCCGTTGGAGAACCTATTATCGGCAGTGCAACGCCAATTGGATATGTAGAAGGCACAGGTGATTTGGTTGTTACACCAACATTCAGCTACGCTGATTATCAAGTAAAGGGATTTGGCGATCAGATTAGGGACAACAAAAACTCAAGTCTATTCTTTTCACTCACCATGCCTTTGTTCAATGGCTTTTCAACCAAGACGAACATCGCGCGTGCTGAGATTACACAGCGCAATGCAGAGTACAATCTAGAACTGACACAGCAGCAGCTGCGTCAGAGCATAGAATCAGCGTATGCTGATGCTGTAGCGGCCGACAAAAGCTACCGCGCAGCCGAAACCAGCGCTGAGGCCGCTGAATTGTCATTGGATTTTGCGAAGATTCGTTTCGAAGAAGGCGCTTCAAATGCCGTTGACTATACGGCTGCTCGGGTGAGGTTAGACAATGCGAAAGCCAATTTTATACGCAGCAAGTACGACTACATCTTCAAAGTGAAAGTTGTAGAATTTTACATGGGGCAACCTATAACATTCAGATAATGAGCCGGACCACAAAAATAGTCATCATTGCCGTTAGCGCAGTAGTCTTGCTATCTGTTATCGCCGCTATTGCCGGCGGTGGAGGCAAAGAAACACAAGTTACCGTAGAGCAGGTTAAAAAACGCACCATTGTTGAGACCGTATCTGCAAGTGGTAAAATACAACCTGAGGTAGAAGTGAAAATCAGCGCTGAGGTAAGTGGATTGATCATCGATTTACCTGTTAAAGAAGGCGACATCGTTGAAAAAGGCCAGTTGTTGGTCTCCATCAATCCCGATGTATACAATGCTGCTTTGAATCGCGCTTCAGCTGCCTTAAACACTGCGCAATCGAACCTTGCCAGTTCACGGGCACGCAAGGCTCAATCGGAAGCACAACTGCTAGCTGCAGAGCAATCGTACCAGCGCAGCAAACAACTTTTTGACAAGGGCGCCATTTCGAAAGCAGAGTGGGATCAGGCTGTATCGAGCTATGAAGTAGCTAAAGCAGATGTAACAGCTGCCAACGAAAGCATAAAGAGTGCTGAATTTGCGATCAAGAGTGCTGATGCTTCGCGTGCTGAAGCACAAGACAACTTGGGTCGAACATCACTCATGGCACCACAACGAGGCACCGTAACAGCGCTTACCAAAGAAGAGGGTGAAGCGGTGTTAGGAACGAGCATGATGCAAGGTGAAACCATCATGAAAGTGTCTGATTTGAGCAGCATGGAAGTAAATGTTGAAGTAAACGAAAGCGATATTGTCCGCATCTCGTTGGGCGATACCGCCGATGTTGAAGTGGATGCATACCTTGATGAAAAATTCAAAGGAGTTGTTACTGAGATAAGCAACACTGCTCTCAACGCGTTGGAGAACTCAGCACTGTCGATGAATCAGGTTACGAATTTCAGTGTGAAGGTTCGCATTTTACCATCGAGTTACGCTCACCTCATGGGCGATAACAAAGAAAACTACTCTCCTTTCAGACCGGGGATGTCGGCCACGGTAGACATCATCACATCTACCCAGAAAGACGTTTTATCGATCCCAATCAAAGCCGTTACAACGCGCACAGATACGGCATCGAATCACTATTCTAAATTCAAGAAAGCGAAAGATGCAGACGACGATGTTATAGAAGAAGACTTGATTTGCGTTTTTGTCTATGAGAACGGCAAAGCACGTGTCCGCGTAATTGAAACCGGCATTCAAGACACCAAATTCATCCAGATCAAGAGCGGATTGAAAGAGGAAGATCAGGTAATAACAGGTCCGTACGACGAAATAGCCAAGAAGCTCAAAGGTGGAAAATCGGTAGAGATCAAGGTTGAAAAAGAAGACGAATCGGAAGACGAAGAATGAAGATTCTCTGCATAGAAACAGCGACTAAAAACTGCTCTGTTGCGATTGGCGATGAAAGCGGTGTGCTGGCTCAAAGATCTGCCCGAGAGGAGGGTTATGTGCATGCCGAGCAGTTGCACGTTTTTCTCGACGCGGTGATAAAAGAAGCAGGAACACCCGATGCCGTTGCCGTGAGTCGCGGACCCGGTTCATACACCGGATTGCGCATTGGAGTTGCGGCAGCCAAAGGTTTGTGCTATGCGTTGGAAATTCCGCTGATATCATTAGACACCACCGAAGTGCTTGCTGCAGCTGTTTCCGACACTGAAAATATAGGATATATCGTGCCCATGATTGATGCACGAAGGCAAGAGGTTTATGCCTCGGTATATCATGTCGTAGACGGAGTTTTACATCTTGAAAACGAAATTCAGTCACTTGTCATTGAGTCTGATCCTTTTTCTTTCGACGCACCTGCTGTTTTCATCGGCGATGGTGCTGGCAAGTTTCACGATGTTTTGAAAGAGCCGCACTACACCATCCTTTCGCAACACCCTGAAGCTAGCGACATGCTCAAACTTGCACTCATCCGCGCCGCTGCGCGCGATTTTCAAGATGTAGCTTATTTCGAGCCCTTCTATTTGAAAGAGTTTATAGCTGGCACACCAAAGAAACCCTTTTGATCGTTAACTTTGGGCTATGCGATTGATCAGCCTCCTTTTATTTACGATTTTGATAGTTGGATGTTCTGGCTGTCGCAGAGATCAGGAACGCATACCGTATGTACCTGTCAACTTTTCGATTGACCTCACCCTCCCCGCTTATTTTGATTTGACTATTCCAACAGGGTGGACTTATGTTTCGGGCGGTTCACGCGGTATTATCATTTATCGGAATAGCCAAAATGAATTCACAGCCATCGACCGACATAGCACCTACAATATTGGCGATTATTGCAAAGTGGAGGTGTCTGACGACAACGTAATTCTTGTCGACCCCTGTTCAGAAAGCACCTGGCTGATTACCGATGGCAGCGTGGTTAGTGGCCCTGCTAATTTACCCTTGCAACAATACAATACACAGTTCAACGGGAATGTGTTGTATGTGTATAACTAAGCGTTGCCTTCGAGAGCCTCAGTCAACGGCTTAAGCCTGTACTGTTCTCGAAAACACTCCAAAAATTAAGTTTACAGAAAAAAAAATACCGGTGCCTGAGGTTCTCGAAGGCACCGGTATTGAGATTGTTTTAT
>JANRAA010000026.1 GCA_030728235.1 Flavobacteriales bacterium | reverse complement strand
GGTAGGCACGAATCACGACATCTGTGCAAACACCTTTTCCAGCGGGAATATCCCCATTTGGATAATCAATGCTAAAGTAGGAGGGGTCGTATTGCACATGCTGTTTGGTCAGCAACAAAGCTGAATCTGCTAGACGATTGTAAAAGTTGGTTTGACCTATCGCTTGAGGTAGCCAAAAAGCCAAAACGAGACTCATCAGGACAATTCTTATTTTCATTTCGATGGAACGTCTGACTCGAAAATTTATTTTAATTGGTTCGGAATCGCTAAAGGGTTGTCTGAGAACATTCGCGAGATATAAACCCACGAAAGATGTACCACTCGATTTCTGCATTTTTGAATTACATCTCTCTCACCCCTCACCAAATCTCCCTTCTCCCTACAACCGTCCGCTCACCTTTGTGGTTTAAGTACTTCACCACCCAATTGCCTTGCAAGTCATAATCATATTCGAAAAAGGGTTTGAGCGATGGGTCATCTGCTAAAGCGGTGTGGGGACCGTCAGAAAGGCCAATGTATTGCGTATCCAAATCGCGATTGCATTGCTCTTCTACTACGTCGTTGTGTTCGTTGTAAGTGGCCGCATATGCATAGCTATTGGACCACAGTGAATTTCGAATGGTGTAGTCAGATAAGGTTTTAGAAATGATATTATTGCGTTCATCGAAAACGACGCTGATGATGTGATTCCGACATGAATTTGAACTGAGTGTCAATGCGCAATCGGCAATGTCGGTTGAATGTACAATGTTCCCGATGGAGTCGTAAGCGTAGGTTGCGGTGGTGCCGTAAGTCCACTCTTTGTGGGTCGATTCACATCGCTCTTTGATAACTTGTTGCTTGTCGTTACGAGTAAAGGTGTATCGATTGTTTAGCACTACATCCCTGGAATTTGAATCGATGTTGTAGCTGTACTTTATTTCAAGTTCGTCGAATGTGTCGTTGAAATAGTAATGTGCGGTAGAGTGGAAATCGTTGTTTTGGTCATCGACGATCACTTTTTCACAATATCCATTTTTACCGAAAAAGGTGGTGGTTTTCTTTTGATATCTCAGTTCATTTTCGACAATGCTTTTCAATTCGTTGTTTTCAAATGCGCAGGTGGTCAGAATCGATGTCCGTGTGTCGTAACTGCGCTCGAGCAATCCACTCGCATTGAAATCCATGCGCAGGGTATCTTTTCCGTTGATCTCTAATACGCGAACTGTAGCTCCACGTATCTTGAAATCCTCCAGTTTCTTCACCATTTTCTCAGCATTGAGCAGGTCTAAGTATGTTTGTACGGGCTCTTCGCTTTGTGAAAAAGCGGAGAGGGAGAGGAGGAGAAGGAGAAATAATAGGGTTTTGGACATGAGGGTGAAATGCATTTGATGAAGGTAGTGCTGGAAGGGTAATATTCAACGTGGCCCTTTTCTCTTTTAGGATGATTTAACTATCAATAATAAATTCGAAGACATCTTTGATTCGATCAATTATTGCCATATAAATTGATAAGCTTTATATTTAAGGTCCCCCTCATCCGTGCCGTGTGCACGAACACAACCCCTTGTTAGCCGCTTGTTCATAACTCGGTTTTTGAAGCCAACGTTTTCATCCGATATTTGTACCCTATGTCTGATCAGCAATTTCTTGTTTCTGCCCGCAAATACCGTCCGCAACGATGGGAGACTGTTGTGGGTCAAGAGAGCGTTACTACTACGCTCCGACAAGCCATTGCGCACAATGAAATAGGTCAGGCGTATTTGTTTTGCGGCCCGCGTGGGGTTGGAAAAACGTCGTGCGCTCGCATATTCGCTCGTGCGATAAACGAAGGGGTGCAGGCCGGTAGCAGCGATGACCTCGATATCCTCGATGATAACGCGCAAGACTGGTCGTTCAACATCTTTGAACTCGATGCCGCTTCGAATAACAAAGTCGAAGACATTCGCACGCTGACTGATCAGGTGCGCATACCGCCGGCTCAAGGGAAATACAAGGTGTACATCATCGATGAGGTACATATGCTTTCGACAAACGCTTTCAACGCGTTTTTGAAGACGCTCGAAGAACCGCCCGCTCACGCGATATTCATCCTCGCTACTACCGAAAAACACAAGGTGATCCCTACCATTTTGTCGCGTTGCCAAATCTATGATTTCCAACGTATCACGGTGAAAGATATGGTGGTGCACCTCCAAAAAATCGTAGACGAAAAAGGCATCTCCGCTGAGCCAGAAGCGCTGCATGTAATCGCCCAAAAGGCGGATGGTGCAATGCGTGACGCTCTGTCGATATTCGATCAGGTGGTGGCGTTTACCGATGGTAAGCTGACGTATCAGGCAGTGGCGGATAATTTGAACGTGCTCGGTCATGACCTCTATTTTGAGATGACCGACATGATTCTCAATGAAGACATACCAGGGGTGCTCGTGAAACTTGATGGCGTGGTGCGCAAAGGGTTCGACCTGCATCACTTTGTATCAGGAATGGGAGAGCACTTCCGTAACCTTCTCGTCGCTTTCCATCCGCAAACCATCGACATACTCGAGCTGAGCGATGGGGTGAAAGAACAGTTCAAAGACCAAGCGAAACGCGTCGAACTGTCGATCATCCAAAATGGATTGAATGAGCTCAACGAGGCCGACATCAACTACAAAAACAGTCGGAACCCGCGACTGCTTGTAGAACTGTCGCTCATGAAACTCTGTTCGCTACCTGCTCGCATCAGAGAAAAAAAAAAGACTCAGCTAGCTTAATTCCGATCATCGGTGCAAAAGTGCGCAAGATAGCTACCGAAGCCGCGGCAGTTGTAGATTCACCTGTGCGTAAGGCTGCAGCGCCACAACCTCTCACAGCTCCTGCTGGTTTGCTCAAACGCGAACATGTCCGCATCTCTGAACAAGAGACGTTCCGCATGAACGAAGAACTGCTTCGCCGACGCCGTGCCGATATCGCCGGAAAACCAGTTGTGGAAGAAGAGGTGACGCAAGATCAAGCATTGCCAAGTCACGACTTCGATTTGGAGAAAATGCTGGAGACGTGGAATGAATTCGTGAATAAATTGCGCACCGAAGACCGCTTGAGCTTGGCTGCCACGCTTTCTGCCGAAGCACCAACGCTAGAAGGCACCACCATTCATTTCAGGGTTAGCAATGATTTGCAGATGCGCGACATCGATGGACTCCGTATGGAGATGCTCGAGTTTTTGCGTCGGAAGCTGCAGAACTATGCGGTTGACTTGAATGTGATTCTCGATCAACAAGCGACGATCAAGCTGAAGTTGCTAACCGACAAAGACAAATATGAGAAGTTGCTAGAAAAGCATCCTTCCCTCGAAAAGCTTCGTCAGGCGCTGAACCTCGATATTCGCATGTGATTTTTTGCGCAAAAAGAACCTCCACATGGGAGGTTCTACTTTGAAAGCAATATCTATTTCATGGCCGACTCGTTTTTGGTCATCCAACTTTGAAATTTCTCTTTTTGTTCGTGATTCAGCAACTTCTGCATATCGCGTTCGAAATCGTTTCTCAGCTTATCCTGCATCTCAGTGCTGCGGTTAATTTCCATCGAGCGTGAAATGTAGTAGTCGATGCTTAACCCCAAAATGTCGCTCACCTCTCGTCGGTCTTTAATGCCGCAGGCGCGGGCGATGTTATAGCCATTTTGCGTCGCCAGTTCTTCGACAGTCATTGCAGGCGCGGGAGTGGTAACTTGAGTATCTTGCGCAAAAATTGACGCAGATAAAGCAAGGAAGGCGGCGGAAAGAGTGATTTTTAACCTTTTCATCGTATTGTGTTTTGAACCTTTTTGAAACTTCGTTGTTTACAACGCGACACAACAACTATATGAAGCAGCTATTTACTTTTCTACTCCTGATTGTTGCCGTAGCGGTCTATTCTCAAAACGGAATTATCAAAGGACAGGTTACCAATAAAAGGAACAACGAGTCTGTACCTTTTGCAAGTATTATCCTACAAGGTTCAGATCAGGGGGCGAGCAGCGATCTCGATGGTTACTATGAACTCACTGGTCTGAAGCCAGGGGTTTACAACATTGAGGTGTCGTTCATTGGTTTCGAAAAGCAAGTTATTTACTAAATAGAAGTCACCATTGCCCGCACAGCGACTGTGAATGTGGCCCTAAGTGAGATGGCCGTTCAGGTGGGTGAGGCAGAAGTAACAACCAGCGCTTTTGTGAATAGAGAGGATGCTCCCGTTTCAGTACGTAACATTGGGGTGAATGAGGTGAAACGAAATCCAGGTGGTAACCGCGATATTTCACGGGCCATTCGATCGCTGCCTGGTGTGGCCTCAACACCATCGTTTAGAAATGATATTTTAATACGAGGAGGAGCGCCAAATGAAAACCGCTTTTATATCGATGGTATCGAAATTCCGAATATCAACCACTTTGCTACGCAAGGAGCAGGTGGTGGTCCTGTGGGACTAATAAATGTCGACTTGATTGACAATGTTGAGTTCTACAGCGGTGCCTTTCCAGCGAATCGCGGCAATGCGTTGAGCTCTGTGTTCGACTTCGGATTTAAGGATGGTAGAACTGATAAATATACCCTCAATGCAGTTGTTGGCTCAAGTGATATTGGTGTTACTGTTGAAGGTCCAACAGGGCCACGCTCATCGATAGTAGCCAGTGCACGTCGCTCTTACCTGCAGTTTTTATTCGAAGCGCTCGGTTTGCCGTTTTTGCCAACCTACAACGACTTCCAATTCAAATGGAAGATGAAGGTTGATGATAAAAACCAACTAACAGTTTTGGGTATCGGCGCGGTTGACCAGTTTGCACTGAATCTGGGTTTGGCAAACGACACTACCAGTGAAGATTTTGCGAGCAACCGATACATTTTGGATTTCCTTCCGATTACCACGCAGTGGAACTACGCCATGGGTGCAAAGTGGGAGCATTTTGCAGAGAATGGTTTGTGGACGTTTGTGGCGAGTAGGAACATGCTAAACAACCGGACTTACAAGTACCAAGATAACGACGAAACTTTGCCGCTTACGACCGATTATTTGAGTCAAGAGATGGAAAACAAGTTCAGAATCGAGCATAAGCTCTACCTGGATAAGGGATGGAAGTTCGCTTATGGTATCAACTACGAGTTTGCCAAATACAACAACAGTTCTCAGTTTCAACAGTTTTCGTACGCTACTGGCGAACTGGGTACTATCAATTTTTACTCGGAGTTCGACATGCACAAATACGGTGCGTTTAGCCAAGTGAGTCGTACCATGTTGGGACAGCGTTTGGTGCTTTCAGCAGGATTGAGAATGGATGGCAATGAGTACAGCGCATCGATGGAAAATCCGCTTGAGCAGTTGTCGCCCCGTTTTGCAGCAAGTTACTACCTCGCACCGGGTTTGAGTGCGAACTTCAACACGGGCATCTACTTCCAGTTGCCAACATATACCATCTTGGGTTACCGCGATCAGACGGGGTTCGTCAATCAACGCAATGATCTCAAATACATTCGCAACAAGCAGTTGGTGGGAGGCTTGAGATACGATTGGGATGAGCGCAATACTGTTGTCTCTGTGGAAGGTTTTTGGAAGGGCTATGATCGCTATCCTTTCAGCGTCGACAAGCAAATTGCACTCGCAAATTTGGGTACCAACTTCGGTGTGATTGGAAACGAAGAGGTTACATCTACAGCTACCGGACATGCATATGGTGCTGAGGTGTTGTACCAACAGAAATTGTACAAAGGATTCTATGGCATTGTGGCATACACATGGGTGCGCAGTGAATTTTCTGATGCATCTGGTAAGTTGATTCCATCAAGTTGGGATAGTCAACACTTGGTGTCTTTAACAGGAGGGAAAAAGTTCAAGCGCAACTGGGAGCTGGGATGTCGTTTTCAATACTCAGGTGGATTGCCAGCTACGCCTGTAGATGTTGAACAAAGCATGCTTATTCCGAACTGGAACGCAACCGGTTTCGCCATCACCGATTTCTCTCGCTTAAACACCCAGCGATTGGGTGCATATCACCAGTTGGATGTCCGCATCGATAAAAAATGGTTTTTCACGAAGTGGAGTTTGAACCTGTTTTTCGATATCCAAAACCTCTATGGTTTTGAGGCTCAACAGCCCGATGAGTTAGACGTGGTGCGCAACTCGCAGGGGGCACCAATCGAAGACCCGAACAATCCAGGGTCATACCAACCTGTGTTTTTGAATACAGCAGCAGGGTCTACTTTGCCAAGTATAGGAATCATCATCGAGTTGTAATCGCGCGGAACTTCTTATTTTTACGGCATGCGTGTCGATAAATACCTTTGGTCCATTCGTCTGTTCAAAACCCGCACACTGGCTACTGACGCCTGTCGTGATGGTCGCATCGCCATCGGCGAGGATGTGGTGAAAGCTGCACGCGATGTCAAGGTGGGGGATAAAATCAGTATCAGACGCGGAGCCATTCACTTTCAATGGAAGGTGGTTGCCATTCCCAACTCTCGTGTTGGTGCGGCTTTGGTGCCAACGTATGCAGAAGACATTACCTCTGAAGACGAACGTCGTAAGCTGGAGATGATCAGGTTGGGACAAGAACAACGTCCGCGTGGTTTGGGACGTCCGACCAAGAAAGATCGACGGAATTGGGACGACTTCTTTTTCGATTCCGACGACGATGAAAATTGAACGCATTCCTTCAATAAAGACAAGACCGCTTCGGTATGAGGTGCTTTGGCCACATCGCGAGAGCGTGGATGTGTGCTTAATCGACATTGACGATCGTCCTGATGCCATTCACCTAGCGGCATATCACAACGATGAAATTGTGGGTGTGTGTTCTTTGTTCGAGATGCATTCGCCGAAATTAACCGACAACAAGCAATACCGTCTTCGCGCCATGGCAACGCATCCAAGTGTGCGTGGAAAAGGTGCAGGGAGAATGTTGGTAGAACAAGCGTTGTCGATTGTAGAATCCTCAGGATACGATGTTTTGTGGTGCGATGCCCGGGAAGTAGCTCTTGGGTTCTATGCACAACTGGGTTTTGAGCGCATTGATGAGTGGTACGATATACCAAATATCGGTAAACACCAGTTCATGTATTACAGGTTCAAACGCTAGAAAACGCGTCGATACGAAGCTGGAAAATAGCGATCACGAAGCGACAACATTGGCAGTTCAATCAAGCGGTAAGCGAGATAAGCAAAGAAATACGCCAGCCCCGAAGCCACAAACAATACCACTATTTTCGGCAGGTTTTCGGTATGGTGAAAAACCAAATCGAAGCACATGGGGTGAATGAGGTAAAGGCCGTAGGTGAGGATGCTCGTTTGTGTAACGATTTGCAGCACTGCAATGTTTGAAGTCGTTACGGTGCTAAACCAAGGAATCATCATTGCAATGGTAAACGGCAGCAGAGTAAAGCCTATGGTGCGGGGAAAGAAAGTCGCGTTTATCGTTGCCGCTGGGTTGCTTGAAATCGTCCAGTAGTAAACCAAATAACCGAAAAACAGGAGAGTACCCAGCAAGGCCGTTCGTTTGGAGGTCAGGATGTTCCAGACTGAGGCGGCGTAGCGCTTGATCCACGCCAATAAGACACCCAGAAATAGGGCGTCGAACCGCAAGAAGAACTGACTGTTTAAACCTTCATAAGGAGTGTCGCGCAGCACCACCATCAACATCCGCGCAGCGAGGATAAAAAAGATAAAAACTGAAATGCCTGCGGGTACTGCAGACTTGTTTTTAAAGCGGAACAACAGCAGGAGGGGTAGCGGGGCGAGGAGGTAGAACCATTCTTCGATTACCAGACTCCAGGAGACATCGAAGAAAGACACGCCGTAGAAATTGTTTTGGAGGAATACCAAATACCAGCCGATGTTTGCTCCGACGTTGTTTTCGATGAAGAAAAAACGAAAAAGTAAGACTGAATAATAGAGTGGGAGGGTGCGCAACCAACGTCGCGCCCAAAATTCTTTAACGATGGGCCCCTTGAATTCGTGCGACTCGAAAGTTTTGAAAAGCAGGCTTCCGATGAGGAGTCCGCTCAGCACAAAGAAAAACTCCACACCTACAAGTCCAATGCGAAGCGGCGCCAAGCCCGGGATATTGATGCGAGCATGTTGCATGAGAACAAGCCAAATACTGACTGTTCGCACCAAATCGAGTCCGAAATTACGCACCATCAGATGATCAATCGCACGCCACCCAAGTCTTCAATGCGATATGGGAATTTGTTTGTCGGAGAACCAATGAACATAAAGTTGATAGGGATGCCCCATTCGATGGAAAGTTCTTTGATCAAATCGGGACCAAAAGAACCCTTTTTAACGATGAATTCAATGTCAATTTCTGGATATTCACGATCGAGAAAATCGATTTCCTTGTAGATATCTTCTGGCAGCTCATCGCCATCTTTCAATACGGTTACGATCTTGATTTTACGGGTGTGTTCGTTGTTTTTGATGTAGAGCATCACACGGTTTAGCGTAGCGATGTTTTCTCCTTTTGTGAAGAATACGAACTCTTGCGAGTTGATGCGTTCAATAAGTGCGATGATGCCACTGTTTACTTTGTACACAAACCGCTGAATGGGTTTGAAAAAAGCTTGGATGACGCGGAATGTGAGACGTAAAAGTGCAGTTCGATTCAACATCACAGCGATGAGGATGATGAATGGGACGAAATACTGCATGAAGACCGTTAGATTGCTCGGAGAGTCGCCCTTTGGCGGCATGATAACGTTTCCGTACAAGGCAATGCAGACAGCAGTAAATGCAATCAGAATCGAAATCCACGATGCTTGAACAGGTCGTGGCAGTTGTCCGCGTTTTACCTTCAAAAAGATATTTCCAATGGCAAAAAGCGCCATCACCGACAAAAACGAAATCGTATATACACCTGCCAACAGCGTTACATTGCCACCTGTGATAAGCAATACCGAAATGCTCAAGATCAAGAAAGCAATGATGATGAAATATGAGCTGCCTCTTTTGTTCCTTTTCAGGAATATTTGAGGTAAGATGCGGTCAAGGGCCATGCGTTCGAGCAAACCGGTAACACCCACAAAACTCGTGAGTACGGCACCACTTAGAACCAACACGGCATCGATCGCAATGAGCACTGCTAGCCAATGTCCGCCTGCTTCTTCACCCATGTGGATGAGTAGTGTGTTTTGAAAGCTATCAGATTGAAGAACTGGCAAAGCGAAGAGGGCCAATGCGAAAACAGCAGTAAGTGGGTTGATAACCGAAACGATGCCCCACATGTTGCGAAGCGTTTTTGGAAAAACACCCCGCTCTTGCTCTTCGACGAAGTTCGCGGAACTTTCAAAGCCCGAAACACCAAGCATAGAGGCGGCGAATCCGAGGAAAATGGCGGTCATTATGCTTCCTTCGCGGACAGGTGCGTTTTGGTTTATGATGAACAGGTCGAAACCATGCGACATCAAATACCAACCTACAGCACCGAATAAGACAACCAGTGAAACGAGGTGAAAAAAGAAGATGCCAATGGCCACTTTCGCCGATTCTGTTATTCCGCCAATTGTTAGTGCAGCAAACAAGCAGAGCAAAACGATGGTGGCAGGAATGACAGGCATTTGAGGGATGAGATGTCCGAGATAGTGCATGGCCTCATTCGCAGAAATCACAGCCGTCGCCATGTACGAAAGTATGGTGAGTGTAGCTGCAAACGACGCCATCGATTTACTCGTGGTATTCAACAAGGCGTTGTATGCACCGCCGTTGAGAGGAATGGCGCCAACTACTTCTGAGTATATGTTTCTGAAAAGAAAAAGGACAACCCCTACGATCAACAAGGTTATCCATGCGTATTGTCCGGCCCAATAAATGGATAGCGCCGATACATACAAAACAGATGAGCTGATGTCATTTCCGCAAATTGCGGTAGAGGCGAGTTGTCCGAGTTTGGTGTGTGGCTTCTGAATAGGTTCGATGGTTTTGGCCATAATTTTATTTTCGCTTTGCGCTGAAAGATACAAATTGAAGCGCGGAATGGTTAGTCATTTCTCAATGCATTGCATAGTTAAGAATTTGTGATTTCCTATCGCCATAAGTTCGTTACTTTTGTCGCTCAAATTGTTTTGAAATGCCGTCAATCTCACAGAAAGGTGTCGCCATGCCGGCCTCGCCAATACGTAAACTGGTGCCTTACGCTGAAGCTGCAAAAGCAAAGGGAAAAAAGGTACATCACTTGAATATCGGACAACCTGATATTGAAACGCCAGCAGTTGTGCTTGATAAAATGCGCAATCTGGATAGAAAGGTGATTGAATATTCAAACAGCGAAGGCTTTATGAGCTATCGTGTTGGGTTGGCGAAGTACTACAAAGACAATGGCATTCAACTGAATGTTGAAGATATCATGATCACCACGGGTGGTTCGGAAGCGTTGATTTTTGGATTTCAAACCTGTTTGAATCCAGGAGATTATCCAAACTACCAAAACAACGAGAAGCGCTCC
>JANRAA010000025.1 GCA_030728235.1 Flavobacteriales bacterium | reverse complement strand
AATCGTTATAAACACCGACGGAACAATGCCCGAAAGTGCATCCGTTAATATTTTAAAGGCTTATGTTCAGGGGGATCTATTGAAACTAACTGTACAATATGGTGGAGGCTGTGAGAAACACATTTTCACCCTCTACACCAATGGCATGTACATGAAAAGTTTACCTCCTCAAATGTCGATGCAATTGCATCATGAAGACAACGACGACAGATGCCGTGCCTTAATTACAGAGACCATCGCAATTGATATCTCTTCAATACGATATGGAGACAAAGGTCCGCTCATCATTCGACTTCAAGATTACAAAGAAACAATTACCTATGCGTACTAACGCCTTCAAAGCTATTTTCGGATTGTTCATGCTGTTAAGCGTAACAGTTTCAGCACAAGTTCAACAGTCTGGATCGCCGTTTTCGTGGTCAGAAAAAGACATTGCACGCTTCAACGTGCCCTTTGTTGTAACTCCCGTCATAAACGTCGATGCCCTGCTTGCGGAGGATGCTGTAACGGCCACAGACAAAGAGGCGCCATACCGTTTTGGCGTTGAACACGAAGTGGCATATTCTCAGCAGAACTCAGGAATTACGCATCTTTTAGAAGACGGGACTAGCATTTGGCAATTTGGAATTGAATGTCCGGATGCCAAGGCCATCAGTTTCATTTTCTCAAAGTTTAACCTCGTTAAAGGCGCCCAGGTTTACATTTGGAATGCCGACAGATCTTCATTTTTAGGCGCTTTCACCCACCTCAACAACAAAGAATGGGGAACAATGGGAACCGCTTTGTTGCATAGCGACCGTGTAGTTGTCGAACTGATAGAAGCCGCACAAGTGGTTGGCGAAAGTCAACTCGAAATAGGTACTATCGTGCATGCATACCGCGACATACTTTCTCGTGCAGAAGACGTTTACGAAGAAGTAAACCGAGGTCCATTTGGAAATTCCGGCAATTGCAACATCAATGTGAATTGTCCGCAAGGTGCCGATTGGCAAACCGAGAAAAAATCTGTAGGCCTCATAGTTAACGGCGGATCAGCCCAATGTTCGGGAGCTTTGGTGAACAATACAGCTATGGACGGCACCCCGTATTTCTTAACTGCAAACCACTGTTTGGGTGGCCAGAACAACTGGGTCTTTTATTTCAATCACGAGTCGTCGACCTGCAATGGTAGCACAGGCCCAATAAACCAGAGCATCAGCGGATCATCACTTGTGGCGAGCAATGGAGGCAGTGATTTCGCCTTGTTGCTTTTGAGCGAAACACCACCTACATCTTACAACGTGCAATACGTTGGTTGGGACAATTCAGACGGTGCGGTAACTTCTGCAGTTGGCATTCACCACCCTTCGGGGGACGTTAAAAAGATCTGTTTCGAAGACAACTCGCCGAATCAGACCAGTCAGGCTGGTGCACAAGTTTGGTATATCAACCAATGGGAAGAAGGCGTTACCGAAGGTGGATCATCAGGCTCTCCCCTTTTCAACCAAGATCACCGTGTTATCGGTCAGTTGTATGGCGGCTTCGCAGCTTGCTCAGGATCTCAAAATAACGGACAAGCAGATTGGTATGGCCGCTTTGGGGTAAGTTGGGACGGAAATTCATCGAGCACACGACTGCGCGACTGGCTCGACCCACTGAATACGGGTCAAACCATTTTGGATGGGTGGCCTGTTGGTGCTACTGTTTACAGCTATGACGCCGTTATGGGTGGAATTGCCAACGTAGACAACGTAGTATGCGGAAATACAATTACTCCGCAGGTGAGCATCACCAACTTGGGGACCACAGCACTAACTTCTGGAACCATCGCATGGACATTGAATGGCGGAACACAGCAGACACAGGCGTGGAGTGGTAACCTTGCCCAATATGCAAGTACCTCGGTTAGTTTGCCCCTTATGTACCTAATCAATGGCAGCAATAGCTTGGAAGTGAGCTTCATCAACCCGAATGGAGTTACCGATGAAAATCCGATTAACAATACCAGTTCGCTAACGTTCACAGCTTTAGCTACTCCAACATACAACATCCAACTTCAGTTGGTATTGGATGATTACGGTGATGAGACAACTTGGGAACTGACATCACAAGGACAGACCCTTTACACTGGAGGACCATATCAGGGTGGCCTTGACGGCACAGAAGTTATTGTTGATTGGTGTTTGGCAGAAGGGTGTTACGACTTCACTATTTTCGACTCCTTTGGCGATGGAATTTGCTGTGGATGGGGCGAAGGAAGCTATACCTTGTACAACCAAATTGGTGAAGTATTCGCTACCGGTGGTGAATTCCAAGACAACGAAACGGTGAATTTTTGTCCACAAGACCTATCTGTTGCAAAACTTTCAACTTCGGCTACTTTCACCATGTATCCGAACCCGAGTGCAGGAAGTGTGAATATTGTATCAGAACAGAAACTACAAACCATACGTGTTTTCGACAACATCGGCAGCCTAGTCAGTATGATTACGGCAAACAACCGCAATGAGCTAACCCTTGACATTGCTGCCTTAACGGCAGGATGTTACCACGTTCAAGTTACCGATGCGCGTGGCAACATTTCACACCGCACACTCATTAAGGAGTAAACGGTTAACATACTTGTTCATAAAAGGCGGTTCAATACCGCCTTTTCCTTTTTACAGTCGGCTTTGATACGATAATTTCGAAGTCAATATGGAACAACTTCTAGAATGGTGGTCGACATCACCAATTTCGTATAAAGTGATAGCGATCGTTTGTCTGGTATTTCTACTTATCCAGCTCACTTACGACCTCTTTTTGTACATCAGAGTTGCCCTATGGAAGCATCAGACAGCGCCTACAGTTGCGGTACCTGTATCCGTTGTAATTTGCGCCAAGAATGAAGAACGCAGGTTGCGTGAATTGATTCCGATTTTGATGGAGCAGAGCCACCCACATTTTGAGTTGGTGGTTGTTGACGACAGCAGTTGGGACGACACCATGACCACCTTGCAGACTTATCAGCTCAGCTATAAGAACCTGCATGTGATTCATTTGAATGAAGACATACAGCGCATGAGAGGTAAAAAATTCGCATTGACCATGGGGTTAAAAGGAGCAAAGCACGACGTTGTATTGCTCACCGATGCCGATTGCATGCCTGCGAGCAACGATTGGATTAAAGCCATGACAGCGCCTTTTGCGAATCCAGACACCAGCATCGTTTTGGGCGTTTCTCCTTACTATACAAGCGAGACATTTTTATCGAAGTTGATCAGTTACGACGCCTTAAACGTGGCAATCACCTATTTATCGATGGCCATTGTTGGTAGTCCATACATGGGCGTTGGTCGGAATTTAGCCTATCGAAAAGAATTATTTTTCAAGAATAGCGGATTTAAATCGCATTTACATCTTGCCTCTGGCGATGACGATTTGTTCATCAAAGAAGTGGCGAACAAGAAGAATACCGCCATCGTATTGGAGCCCGAATCACAGACCTTTTCGGAACCGAAAACCACGTGGGACGGGTGGATACGTCAGAAAAAGAGACATTTTACAACAGCACCTTATTACCGACCAGGCACCAAACTGATATTGGGTTTGTGGCCCTTTTCATTCCTCGCATTGTGGATAAGCTGTCTGCTTTGGATGGTTTTGCACAGTGAATTCTTGATAGCGGGCAGTATGCTACTCTTAAGGTATATTGTACATTTAGCTACATTTAGGGGGTCATTGAAAAAGATTGGACAGGAACGTTTGGCCTGGTGGGGGTTGTTGCTTGAGAATATCTTATGGATTACAAGCCCTATCATATGGATTTCAAACTTACTGTCGAAACCAAGAACATGGAACTGAGTCAACATCTATCAGATAAAGCCAAACATGACTATGAGTTGGTTCAGCGTGCTTTAAAGCGCGAGGAGAAGGCGTATACCGAACTTATGGATCGCTATCGGGAGTCGATATATTTCATGTTGCTGAAAATGGTCAACAACAAAGACGACGCCGATGATTTGACCATTGAAGCTTTTGGAAAAGCATTTAAGCGATTGGGGCAGTACACGCCGCAGTTTGCATTTTCGACGTGGTTGTTCAAAATCGCCTCGAACAACGCCATCGATTTCATCCGTAAGAAACGTATCAAGGCATTGTCGTTGGATTCTGGTTTCAGAAACGAAGATGGTGACTCCATGGAAATCGGCATAAGCGATGATCAGCCGGATCCTATTCAGTCGTTAGAGCGTCAGGAGCGCATTGAAAGAATGCGTGAGGTAGTAACGCGATTGAAGCCACGCTACCGTCAATTGATTGAGTTGCGTTACTTCGAAGAGTTCAGCTACGAAGAAATTGCAGAAGAGCTTGACCTACCATTGGGTACAGTGAAGGCACAGCTTTTTAGAGCACGTGACTTTCTGTTTCAAATCATGAAAAACACACGTGACACCATCTGACCAATCGGGCTTAGCCCTCATACAGAAGTATTTTCCGAATTTAACACCAAGGCAAATCGACCAGTTTTCGAAATTGGGAGAGAGCTATCGTGATTGGAATAGCAAGATCAACGTCGTTTCTAGAAAAGACATCGACGGATTGTATTTGCATCACGTCTTGCATTCATTGGGAATTGCCAAGGTGATGCCGTTTGCTGATGGCAGTAAGGTATTGGACATCGGCACAGGAGGTGGGTTCCCAGGTATTCCACTTGCCATCTTGTTTCCGGCCGTCCAATTCACACTTGTAGACTCTATTGGAAAAAAGATCACCGTCGTAAAAGCTGTCGCTGAAGAACTTGGCCTGACGAACATCGAAGCCATGCATGCCCGCGCCGAACAAATCCGCGGACCATTTGACTTCGTGGTTAGTCGCGCCGTTACTCGGTTAGCGACATTCATACCTTACACATACAACAAGTTTTCGCAGAAGCAGCTCAACCCATTTCCAAATGGCATCTTGTATTTGAAGGGCGGCGATTTAAAAGTAGAGTTGAAAGAAGTAAGGCAAGACAAAGAGATGATCTTGTTGGACAAATATTTCGACGAAGACTTTTTTATGACGAAGGCGGTGGTTTATATACGGATGGCTTAGCTTCGACAAGCTGTCTTCGACAAGCTCAGACACCTAGCTTCGACAGGCTCAGCTACCTAATTCGACAAGCTTAGCTACTTATGTTCGAGAGGTGCATCGAGTGGTTGATCTTGAGTTTTTTTTTGAGTCAATTGGTTTCGGTTTATTTCGATTCAACACCACTTAAACTACTGTTTTACAGTAAATTAATCACATTCAAGATTAAACGTTTATAAACGTTTATTATAGTGCAAAATTTCTGGGAAACACTAGCTTCGCTGTGGGGAGGAGGTTGGAGGCCCCCGGAACACTTTCTGTTAATCAACTGTTTATCATGTAGTTAACAAACACCACATCGAGCCCAAAATCATATCCTTTGTCATTCATGAATGGAGCTTATCAAAACAGAAAACAGAAGTGAATGCTCAAACGAGTTTGCGAAAACGCTAAATGCTCGAACTTCTGATGTGGATGATAGAAGGTCATTTCAAATCCCGCCCAATTCCTAAATGTCTAGAAAGCAAAAAAGGGCTCGCTTTGAACCCCTTTCTGTAAACCTGCAAGGAAAATTTTGAAACCAACGCAGTCCTGGAAACTGCGTATCTAATAAAAAGACGTAAGGTCTTTATTAGGGTTGCCTCATTTAGAAAACTTTTTTTCTTAAGGCGAGAATTTATATCCTACACTTCTGACGGAGAAAAAGTGCTGGGGTTGCCTCGGGTTGTCCTCAAAATATTTTCGAAAGGTGGAAATGAAGTTGTCTATCGTGCGTGTACTGGGGAAAACATCAAATCCCCAGACCTGTTCTAAAATTTCTTCTCGGCTAACAACGACATCCTTTTTCTGGATTAAAAGTTTGAGGAGCATGATTTCTTTCTTCGACAAAATCCGCATCTCCCCTTCTTTGTCGATGATGTGATACGATTTAAAATGGACAGAACACTTACCGAATTCGAAGACATCCATTTCAGGAACTGCGGGAATGCTGTCGCCTCGGCGAATGAGTTTTTCAACTCGCAACAACAGCTCCTCCAAATTGAAAGGCTTTGTAAGGTAATCGTCGGCACCAATGCGAAGTCCCTCGATACGATCTGCCCCAGTGCCTTTGGCTGTTAAAAAAAGAATCGGTGTGTAGTTTTCTTCAAAACGGATGGTGCGGCACAAACTGAAACCATCTATTTCAGGCATCATGACATCCAACACCGCGAGGTCGAGCTTGTGGGTACGGAAAATGTCCAAAGCATCTTTGCCATTTGAGCATCCAATGACCTGATAGCCCTCCAACTCAAAATTCAGACAAAGTGTTTCTCGCAAAGCACGCTCATCTTCAACTACTAAAACCTTGTATCGTTTTTGATCTGTGTTCGCCATATGAATTGGTTAACTTTGGCGAAAATACTCACGTTGTGAATGAATTCACCCCTCCAACCGATGAAATCCTCCAATCAATGGGAAAAAACACCCTTGGTGAGGCACTCGGAATTCAAATAACGAAAATAGAAGCCGGATACGCCGAAGGTACAATGCCTGTTGATGGCAGGACGCATCAGCCAATGGGCCTTTTGCATGGCGGCGCCAGCGCGGCACTTGCGGAAACACTGGGTAGCGTAGGCTCACATTTTTTGCTTCTGGCAGCAAAAAAAACAGCTGTGGGTGTAGAGATAAACACCAACCACCTGCGCGGCAAGCGATCTGGGGTGGTAACTGGAAAAGCGAAGTTGATTCACCAAGGTGGACGTATCCATGTTTGGAACATCGACATCGTTGATGAAGAAGAAAAATTGATTGCAACAGCGCGATTAACTGCAATGGTGATATCGCATGAATAGTACTGTTATTGTTTGGAGCGATCCCGGCGAGACGCATTTCAATATCCTGCGCGAAAACCCACTGGGTGATACGCATTTCGTCATAGCACCATTTGACAAAAATAAACGCTCGTTCAACATCCGTGGCGCTGCCACGACCATAGAACTTGATGACCTTTCAATACAGCTTTCTGGTAAAGCCCCGCTATCGTCGACAAGTGAAAGCGAATACCAAAATGCCATTCACAGAGCTGTTGACCAATTGAAAAATCACCACGCCGATAAAGTAGTCGTATCGGCAATAACCTCATATAAGTTCGACCCAAAACCTGTGCTTTGGCTCGAAGGATTTCGCGAACAATACCCGCAAGCGTTTATCTACCTCATTCAAAGCGAAGAAACAGGCACGTGGCTAGGCGCTACGCCTGAAAGATTGGTCTCTGGATTTCAAAATGAGTACAAGACCATTTCGCTCGCAGGAACCCGGAAATCGGAAGATGAGACCATACCATGGGGACAGAAAGAAGGACTCGAACAATCGATTGTGACCGACTATCTGCGGAATCTGTTGGTTGAGAACGGTGCAGAAAACATACGCATTTCGAGAGCGCAAACACTTAGCTATGGGACCTTGCAGCACCTAGCGTCTGACATCAGTTTTCAATCTGATAAGAAAGTTGAGGACATTGCAAATATGCTGCACCCTACACCCGCCGTTTGCGGCACCCCCCTGGAAAAAGCACTTGAAATGCTGCCTGCACTTGAAGAGCACGACAGAAAGTATTACACCGGCTTTCTGGGAACCCTCACCGAACAAGGAAATACAGCGCTTTATGTAAACTTGCGCTGCATGGAACTTTTTGAAGATGGCATTTGTTGTTACACAGGTTGCGGCATCACCGAAGATTCAATAGCTGAAGATGAGTGGCATGAAACACGATTGAAGCTACGATCGATGGTGAGCATCATCGAAAAAATGCAGAAATTGCGCGACATTTTGATACCATGCTGAGCGATAAACCCGGAGTGCAAGATTTAGTAGGCGTTTTAGCAGCCAAAGGCTTGAAATACGTTGTTGTTTCGCCAGGGTCGCGGCATGCACCAATATCCCTGTCGTTTCATCACCATCCAGACATCGAACTAATCGTCGTCCCCGATGAACGCGCCGCAGCCTATTTCGCCCTCGGCATTGCTCAATATACAGGAGTAGCAACCGCTGTTTTGTGCACCAGCGGCACCGCAGCCGCCAACTACGGCCCGGCCATTGCCGAAGCTTTTTACCAGCAAATACCATTGATCGCCATCACGGCAGATAGACCTGAAGAGTGGATCGATCAGGGCGACGGACAAACCATTCGTCAAAAAAATCTACTTACAGAGCACACCCTTGCGGCGTATCACTTGCCAACCGAAACCAGTCACCCAGATTCGCATTGGTACTTGAAAAGAAGCGTAAACGAAGCATGGGAACTTGCCAATGGCACTCGAAAAGGCCCTGTGCACTTGAACGTGCCATTGCGCGAACCGCTTTATAACATTGTAGAAGGAGCGATATCTGCGCCAGCTACATTCTCGGTCATCCACGGTAAAAAGACATTGAGTCAGTCGCAAATCGAAAGTCTTCAACGTGCTTTTTCATCGTACACCAAGATCATGGTTTTGGTAGGCATGGGACAGCACGATGCACCAACCCTCGCTGCACTGCGTCAATTGAGCGCGCTGCCACAAGTGCTCATGCTGACAGAAACGACAGCCAACTTGCACGACGAAACCATTATCGGATGCATCGACAGATTGCTGATGGCAGCAGATCACGATCAACAGCTTGAAATGCAGCCTGAATTGCTTATCACCCTCGGAGATCAAATCATCTCGAAGAAGATAAAGACCTATTTGAGGCAAGCGAAAAATCTGAAACATTGGCATCTCGGTACCGATGGGAAATTTTCAGACACCTATCAACGACTTGAATTCCAAATAGATGCTGATCCGCATTTGGTTTTTTCATCTCTCGCCTCACTCGGCGGATGTGGAAGCTATGCGGTTCCTTTTAAGGCACTGAACAAAGACATCTCCAACGAGCAAACGCAGAGACTGGAGGCATTTCCATGGTGCGATCTCACCGTGTTTGGAAAAATACTACCCGCTTTGCCTGCCAATAGCATCTTGCAGATGGGGAACAGCTCCGTTGTGAGATACATTCAACTTTTCGACGGCCGTTCAGATATTACATATTACGGAAATCGCGGCACAAGCGGAATCGATGGTTCCACTTCTACCGCAGCAGGAATGGCGCATGTAGCCAATAAAACCACAACATTGATAACAGGCGATATCGCTTTCATGTACGACATCAATGGCTTGTGGCACGAGCACAAAAACAACAACCTGAAAATCATCGTTGTTAACAACGGCGGTGGCGGCATATTCAAAATCATCGACGGGCCGCGGTCGACAAACGCTTTGGAACTTATCTTCGAGGCCAAGCACAACAGCGATGTAAAGCAACTTGCAGCGCATTTCCACATCGATTATTTTCATGTATCACACCAAGAAAGTCTTACCGAAGGACTTGACTGGTTGTACAATCAACCCGGTTGTAAGGTGTTGGAAATCGACACCGCAGATGCTGAAAACGAGATCATGCTGCAAGCATATTTTAAAGAATTAAAAAACAGAAATACCCAAGCATAATGGCACAGAGAAACTGGACCACCATCAAAGAATACGAAGACATCCGCTTTGAATTTTTCGAAGGGATAGCAAAAATCACCATCAACCGTCCGGAGGTATACAACGCCTTCAGACCTGAAACCAACATCGAAATGATCGATGCCATGGGAATCGTGCGTGAACGTGGCGACATCGGCGTCGTTGTTTTCACAGGTGAAGGCGACAAAGCTTTCTGTTCTGGTGGAGATCAGAACGTAAAGGGAGTTGGTGGATACATTGGTGAAGACGGTGTTCCACGATTGAATGTCCTCGACCTGCACAAACTCATCCGCTCATTGCCTAAACCAGTTATTGCAATGGTAAATGGATATGCGATTGGCGGCGGACACGTGTTGCACGTCGTTTGCGATTTGACTATCGCGTCTGAAAACGCACGTTTTGGACAAACGGGGCCGAAAGTAGGAAGTTTTGATGCCGGTTTTGGGTCGTCGTATTTGGCGCGCCACGTAGGACAAAAGAAAGCGCGTGAGATTTGGTTCTTGTGCGAACAATACACAGCTGAAGAAGCAGAACGCATGGGCATGGTGAACAAAGTTGTGCCATTGAGCGAGCTAGAAGACGAGACCGTGCGTTGGTGTAAAACCATCATGAAACGCTCGCCACTAGCGCTTCGTATGATCAAACGCGGATTGAATGCAGAGCTCGACGGACAGCGCGGACTGATGGAATTTGCTGGTGATGCAACACTCATGTATTACCTCATGGAAGAAGCGCAAGAAGGTAAAAATGCCTTTTTGGAAAAACGCGATCCCGACTTTTCTAAATATCCGAAATTCCCATGATTACAAAGAGGCCAGCCAAGCGCGGGCCTCTTCTTCATTATCAAAAATAGCGGTTGGGATTTTCGGCTTGTTAAATTTTAGGTAGAAATCGGAGAGCAGTTTGTGGT
>JANRAA010000024.1:2694-10529 GCA_030728235.1 Flavobacteriales bacterium | reverse complement strand
TGCTTAACTTAAAGATTAATACTTCGAAATCGCCTACTTTTCATATACTAAACGTCAAACTGTCTAAAAACCCCATTTCACTATCCATATCTGATTGTGTGTAGAATCTACGGTTTTGATTCGCTAAACCACACGATTCTGGGTATCTTCAAGCACGAAATTCATTGCAGGAAATGATCGTGGGCAGTCAACCTTCTTCTGCCTCGATGAGATGATCGACAGAGGAAACTAGGTGCGGCTTATCGATCTGTTTGTTGGAAGTCTGAAAATGGAAGATTTCGGTTTTTGGATTGACCTTCTGGCCAACGTCAATCTGTATACATCCCAAATTCCAGACAATCTGGAAACATGTGTAATGGCCATTTGGTTTGTGTGCAATTACACATTGAAACCTGTCAAAAGAAAGAACTGACTTCATGATTTAGGTGAATGCGATTAACAGGCTTATCGCAAGTACGCATGCCTCTACCAACAACTCTCACCAAATTTTGAAAGGAAAATGATGAGATCTCCGATATTTACTATGGCGTTGGCATCAAGGTCTCCTTCACAATCATTTTGACAACCAAATTCATTTAGAAATGTAAGGAAGTCTGCTGAATCTCTGTTTCCATCACAATTCAAATCAGCAAGACAGGGGTTGATGAATGCTATATCTGGCAAGGTATACAACAGAGTGTTAGTTTCAGTGCAAAGTGGATTGGAGGCTGTTAATGTTACCTCGTATTCTGGGAGGTCGATAGAAGAAAGTAGATGCTCTGGACCTACTCCAGTTTCCACATCATCTATTGTCCATGCATACTGCTCTACAAATTCGTATGAACTTTCAAAGTTCACTTGCGGTTCGTTGCAAATAAGGGCCGCGCTTGATAAAAAGGCAGCCTCTCCTCCACATTCATGAATGGTAGTCCAAGTAGTGTTGGTGATAATCGGATCGTTGTTGTCAAAGTAGATGTAGGCCGTGTTCTCCAACACTGTTCCACCAGGCAAATTTGGAAGTGGGGTGATTTTGTATGAAATGAGTCCGTGCGAGTCGGGTTCATTGTTCACTGAATCAGGAAGTTGAATGTTTTCAAAATAGAAATCAATGAGTCGAGTTTCCGGATTAATCAACGTAATAACAGAATGAGAATTCGCAATCAGTTTGAAAGATGAGATATCGAAGTTCACATCCAGGGTATCTTGAATTCGAATATTTTGAGCAGGAGCATTTCCAGTGTTTTGAAAACGAATGAGGAATTCTTGTTCGGTCTCTTGCAACAGCCAGTGTTCGTCTGTGTATCCAAGAGGAAAAGCTTGCTTATCGTTGGGATCATAAGCACAGGTTATTTCCATAGTGAGTTCCTCCTCTCCAAATGCCACTTGCTCTCCTTCATAAAACCCATAAATTCTGGCATAACTGCTTACAAATTCTCCGATATGATCGACTGTAGGGGTGAGCAGGCTAATATCATAAAAGTACATTTGACCGGGAAGCAAATTCTCAAAACTCATATACACGGTATTACCATTTACAGAGTCGATGGGTGTTACTTCCTGATGACCCTGAAAGAGTTGATCATATTCTATTTCCAGAATTCCATCAATGGGAACATTGCCCATATTTCGGAAGCATATATTATGATTAGAATAGTCATTGCATAGAAATCCATTTCCGTTTGGGTAAAGGTCTATGCAAATTGCAAAATCTGGTTGCTCATTCGATACTCCAAAAAACAAGTTCGTAGACTCAGCCGTTTCGGCATCAAATATTTGAGGGCTTTGTGTTGTGTTATATGGAAATACATCAGTATTCATCAATTCGAATATGGCTATTTGTTCTTGACCGATATTGGAAATGAAGTTACCCTGATCATTGGTAATGTAAGTTAGATTCAATGCCTCAATCACTACCGTCTGGAATGGTAGTCCATATTCATCCCCATCCATAACTCCGTTTTCATTTTGATCAAAAAATACGGTGCCAACTATTTCATACTCACAAAATCCATTGTCACATGTAGCGCTCTCTAAATAATTACCTGCTAAAGGATTTGTGCACCCACAATTTTCGTAGCAACAACTTCCATTTTCGACCCAAGCATTAGGATTGAAGTTGCAAGCATTTGAGTCAATGCAGCCTAGTCCGTGGTTGTTTTCATACCAACCATGTCCATAAAAGGAGGCTGAGACAACGTCTTTGTCACCATCTCCATCCAAGTCAGCAGCAAAAACGCCGTATTGATTTCTGGACGTATTGTCAATGATTTTCTGACTTGAAAAGACACCTGATCCACTGTTTTCATACCACGCCAGTTTGAAATCGTTAGCCGATGTTGAAAGCACATCTATATCTCCATCATTGTCTAAATCACAAGCGAACACTGAATTAGCCAAATCGGCGCCATCGTTAATTATGGTGCTGTTGGTAAATGTACCCAAGCCATCATTTTCGTACCAAATTATATCGTCACTACCAGTGGCTGTTAGCACATCCATGTCGCCATCCTCATCAAGATCTGCAGCAAAAACTGAATTCGCCAAATCCGCCGTAGCACTGATTAAATGTATGCTAATGAAATTGCCGGCACCATCATTTTCATACCAAGCGACTTTATCCGACTGGCTTGCGGCAGAAAGAACATCTATGTCACCGTCGTTGTCAACATCGGCTGCGAAGACCGAATTTGGCCAATGTACGTTTGAATTGATAACATTCTCTTCTGAAAAATTACCCAAGCCATCATTTTCATACCACGAAATCATGTCTTCATAATAAGATGCCGAAATCACATCTAAATCGCCGTCACCGTCCAAATCTGCGGAATAAACTGAGGAGGCGCCATCGGCCATTGAGTTGATAATATTTTCAGAAGAAAAATTTCCTGAGCCATTATTCATGTACCAAGCCACTTTATCGTCATCTTTAGATGCTGAAAGTACATCTAAATCACCATCACCATCTAAATCTGCAGCGTATACTGATTTGGCATTGTCAGCTGAATCGTTGACTATAATTTCCGTGGAAAATTGTCCGGAACCATCATTTGTGTACCATCCTATTGTATTATGTGTTCCCGAAGCGGAAAGGACATCTATGTCAGCGTCTCCGTCAAGATCAGCTGCATAGACAGAGTGAGTCGAATTGAATGGAGGATTTATTCGGGTTGGGCCTATAAAATTTCCTGATCCCTGGTTATCATAAAGCGCGATCTTATCAGGGCCTGTGGAGACTAAAACATCAATGTCGCCATCACCATCTAAATCGGCAGAATGAATATCAGAAGCTCCACCTCCCACAACCATGTCTATTTCTGTAGAAAAGTTACCGTTACCGTTATTTTGATACCATGTGCCTCCGGATTCATTTGTAATTATATCTATATCGCCATCACCATCTAAGTCAGCGGCATGAACAACTACGGCACTTGAACCAGAATCAATCACAGAGCCTAGTGTAAAATCTCCATTTCCATCATTTTTATACCAAATAAGGTCATTTGTGTAATCATTTATACAAACGGCATCCATATCGCCATCACCGTCAAAGTCTTCCGCGAAGACAGAGGTAATGCCATAACCCTCTTCACCTATTATGATGGCACCGTATTCCTCATCTCCCCACCAATAGTTCCCACCGTTAACATACCATGCTAGATAAAAATATCCTTCATCTATATGCGCTGCAGTTCCAAGAGCATCTAGATCGCCATCACCATCAAAATCTGCCGGGTATATTGAAGTTACAATTGAATCTGGCAGACTCATGTAGACCATTGTGAAATTCCCGGAACCGTCATTCTTAAAATTCAATGCATAACTTGACCCTGTAGTAACAGCAAGAATATCCATGTCGCCATCGCCGTCACAATCTGCGGCATGAACGTATTCAACTGTGGCAAATGCAATGGGAAGTATATGCGCTTCAAAAGAGTTCCCAAGTCCATCATTTTCATACCAAGCTAATTTATTACCGAATCGAGAGCCAGATACTACGTCGATATCACCATCACCATCAAAATCTGCCGCATGAACTGATACAGCTCCATCAGCGCTTTCAAAAATGGATCGTGGATATCCAAACGTTCCTCCGAGATTTTCCATCCAAGCAATCTTATCATCCAGATATGAAGCAGAAATCACGTCTAGATCGCCGTCTCCATCGATGTCGGCACAATGCACAGCGCGCGGATCGTCTATGAACCCATGAGAAATCTGTTGTCGAGATCCAAATTCTTGGGCCGAAGAGACAAATGCCAGCAATAGAAAGAGTTTGGAGAGTAGGATTTTCATGATACCAATGCGTGATTTATAAGAAAGCTACTGAATATTAGTTAAATATTTCGGCAATTCTACAAAAAAGACTTCTTCAATTTCGTCTAAATGAATTTTGGAATCATAGTAAATGCAACAGATTTTCCAGGCAGACAAGAAATTTTCAGTAAAACAAGAACTCACTACCAACAACTCTCCCCAAACACTGCAAGAAAAATAATAAGATCCCCAATGTTTACCATATCGTTTGCATCGAGGTCTGCTGCACACATATCTTCACAACCAAATTCATTTAGAAATGCCAATAAGTCTTCTGAATTTCTTTCCCCGTCACAATTCAAATCAGCAAGACAGGGGTTGATGAATGCTATATCTGGCAAGGTATACAACAGAGTGTTAGTTTCAGTGCAAAGTGGATTGGAGGCTGTTAATGTTGCCGAGATTTATTGAAGAAAGTAGAAGCTCTTAACCACTTTTATAGATCTAAATTTTCGTTGTCTATTTCGAGAGTTTAAACGACAACATTCCAACTTTATGAGCTTCACAAACTCGAAGCAAACTTATATAGACAACCAACTTCTGTTTTGTTGTGATATACATTCCATGCTTTTATTTTCAAATCGTCGGCACAACTGCTAAGTATTCAGCTCGATTCATTGATTCGATGAAATGGTGTGCTTGGGTGAATTGCCGACAACGGTCGTGATTAAGAGTATTAAATCCTATTTATTTCTCAGATTACAAGATGCTTTATTGAATACAAAAACGGTTCAAGTATACACAAGAACCGCAATTGCTTTTATACCTTGTTGGCTGTAGTTTTAGTGCAGCCAGTTAAAGCTATTTCTTTTTAAGGTTTTTGAAAAGTCTGATAAAAATGTAGATGTGACTCAGGAAAGTTGCTAAGCCATAGGTGATAAACATAAGCCAAATGATACCTAAATCATGGTCATACAGTTTTAGTCCAAAGAATTGGGGAAACGCAGTAATCAAATCACCAAACCCTACAACATTAAAAATCCAAACTAAGGGAATAGCAAAATTCCATTTGTTTTTTAAGGCTATGGAAGCGAGGATTGCTAAGACTGCTGTGCTGAAATCTAAGATTCCAACGGTTGTGAGAAAGTCTGCTGGAAAGCCATCATAAAATTGCTCTTTAGCCATAAATGTCAAGCCTAAGTATCGGAAAACATTCAGGAATACAAAAGGTAGAAGTGCATCTTGAATTGATAAATTGGTAAGACGAGGTTTCACCCACCAATTAAAGGCCAAAATGATTCCGATGGTGCCGGTTAGGGCTTGGAGATTGATAATTGTAAAATTGTCCATAACGGTTTATTGACTTATTTTGAATTTTGTAAAGCTCTGACAGCATAAATGCCCGAAAGAATTGCGATTATTATTCTTATCCAATGTGAAATAATCCAACCATTTAACTTATTTGTTGCTGTTAGCGCATCATATTTTAATGCCATAAAGTCCAGGTTCATAGGCAAGTGGTAAATGGAAGTTTGCACAATAGTAAGTGTCAACCCCCAAAAGGCTATTTGCCAATATTTTCGACTTTTTGATTTTTTTTCGCTTTTCAGAAAAACGAAAAGACTACCTAACCAAGCAGGCATAAGTGTTAATGCTGTTGGCACTAATAGCAGTGGAAAATCTATAGCAAAAAATTGCATAAATTCAATTGGTTCAAGCGACTGCCAATACACAGCATGACTTAAACCGATGTTGAGCATATTGCCAATATATGCTCCAATAGCAATTATGGCAATGATTGAAATTGTGTTTTTCATTTTAGAGATTTTGTCTTTATATATCTATTGATTAAAAGGACGTGAATTATGATTCCAATTCCGACTTGATATAGTTCAATCAGGTTTGATAAAGGAAGGTTAATAGCAACGGACTCCATTCCTCCTAGTCCTATAAAAATCATAATCATTTGAACCGTGCCGTTGAGCACGTCAAATAGTCCTATGAATGCCCAGGCTACGGTTGCACTAGCAGCCCAGCGGTAGTTTTTGTAAAGGCTGTATGCTAAGAATGGTGCGCAAAGGGCAAGAAATACATCCATACCCGCAATGGATAATCCCAAATGAAACGGAATTTCACCAGCTTTGTATGCATCCCAATAGGCATAACCCCCCAAGCGAATAATTTGAGAACCGACTAAAATGTGAGCAGGAATAGCAGTAATAAGTTTTCGAAATGATTCTGATTGAGTTGAAGCAATCCATCCAATTGTTGGACCAAATGAAATAAGCGATGCGTATATGGAGAATGTCAATGTATCTCCGTTTTTAAATGAAACCGAGTCGGAGAATACCCCGAAATAAGCAATGGCCGCAGCAGCGAAAAACCATATCCAAAGAAAGATTACAGTCCGTTTGGATACGGTGCTCAATGAAGGCTGAATTCTACCAATTTTCAATAGATAAAAAGTGAAAAAAAAGGTAACAGCAATAGGCAAGCTAATGATGAGTGCCTGAAATGTTGTTAAATTGTCCATGATTTTTACTTTTTACTTGTTGGGGATTGCTTGTTTATTCAATTGTTTAAATATGAATTTGGGAGCTAATCGACCCATTACTTTTAGTGCTTTCGAAATGCCTGGTGTAATTTCTTCCTTTCCTGTTATATAATCTTTCCAAAAAACATCGGCCAATTTTTTGGGTGGCATTGGTTTCAAGTTATCGTCTTCTGCAATGTCAGCTCCGTGTGCCAAAGGCGTATCAACAACGGGAGGCAATAATTCAATCACTTTTATACCGTGTGGTTTCAGTTGTGGACGAATGCCCAATGTCCAAAAATGCAAAGCCGATTTTGTTCCCGAATAAACGGGTGCTTGTGCAAACGGAACATAAGCCAATCCCGAAGACACATTTACTAGAACGGCATTGTTACTTTTTTTTAGAAGAGGAAGGAAATAATGCAGCACTCGAATGGGCGAATTGTAGTTGATTTCAATTTCCTCCATTTGTTTTTGCAAGTCGTTGCTTTCGGTTCCTGTATCTACCAAATTCATTATTCCTGCGTTGTTGATAAGAACATCCAATCCGTCAAACTTTTGTTGAATATCCTCTGCTAGCATTCTTACTTCAGCATCATTTGTTACATCACTTTGATAGATATGAATTTTGGGATTTTCTTTTTTTACTTTTTCGAGTTTAGAGAAATTTCGACCTGTTATGATTACGGTATTATTGTTCTCCAGAAATTTTTGTGCTAAAGCAAGTCCAATTCCTGAACCACCACCTGTTATAAGCACTGTTTGTTTTGATTGTATCATTATTCGTATATTTTTAAAGTGAACCAGCATTGAGTAGTTTGGTATGAAACCAAAGCAATAATGCGGTTGGAATCAATTCTATCAAAATCCCAAAAATGAGAAAAGGTGTAGGAGGATAATTGATCAATGCAGCTGCTCTGACAATACCACCTATGAATACCGCCGCCATTAAAAACCGAAACAAAGCTGTTTCTGACGGATTCCAAGCCACATAGAAAAACGCCAAAGAGGTTGCCATCCAAATAGCTGCTACAAAGCGGTGATTATTGTCGGCCATTGGATCGGTTAT
>JANRAA010000024.1:0-2684 GCA_030728235.1 Flavobacteriales bacterium | reverse complement strand
ATTGTATTTTACCGTAGTTCCCATAAAACCTGTGGCAGCGGCAATCAGACCATATAGCACCAAGAAAACACGGATGAATAGTAGCATAGTCAGAAGGTTTTAGAGTTTGGCTTAAGAAAAAAATAAGCAGCCATCAGCATAGCGGCAGATACAATACTTGCCCAAATGCCAATCTGCATGTAATTCGGCTGGCTTCTTATGACTGAAAATGACGTTATTTCCATTTCTTTCGCTATTATTGCTATTAAAAGAGTAGCGAAAGTAATCAGAAATAGGTTAATACTATCAAAATGATAGCAAAAAAATTGAAAAATAGTTTTAGATCGAGCTGCCCAGTGGCATCTATGTTGGATATAGTAGGAGATAAATGGTCACTGCTCTTGGTAAGAGACATGCTTGTTCAAGGAAAGAAAACCTTTAAGGAATTTTCTAATTCTCCAGAGGGCATTGCTCCTGGTATCTTATCTTCAAGATTGAAGTGGTTGGAGGAAAACGAATTGATAACCAAACAAAAATTATCTGACAATCAGAAAGAAAACATTTATTTATTGACGGAAAAAGGAATAGAGTTGGCTCCTGTCATTACTGAAATCATCCTTTGGAGCGATAGGAATTTAAGAAAACAAAATGCAAATATGTACTCTATTGCTGAAGCAGGTTTTAATCAAGACAAGGTGGAAGTAACAGAGGGAATTCAAAATAATTACCGTAGAATGGTTCAATCACTTATCGGTTGATTGTTTTTACAAATTACAGCCAACGTAACTAAATAAAATACCCATGCGGAGATTTACACCTTGAATCTCCACTATTTGTGCGGAGAATAAGGGGTATTTTAACACCAACACATTTTGCTCTTTATTACAACATTACAGCGCTTACTCAAACAATTAGGTTATTGAATATTCGAAACATAGACGTGCAATTAATGCCGAGATTATGCATCGATCTTTCTTGTGTTGTATTTAGAATGAAATATAATTGTTTCAATGAAATTCCAAGTACATTAAATACGAATGCCATGAAAGTTCTTATAGCCATAGCCTTTGTGATTTTAAGTTCATTAATGAGCGGACAACGGCTCATTCCCGTTCTAACAGATTATTCAGTATTGATGGACGGTGAAGGATCAACAGGTGTTTACTTCGATGCCATAGAGTATGATGGCAGACTGTTTTTTGGTGGTAAGCAGAGTTCCATTGAAGATCAGACTTTTAATGGAGGAGTAGTGGTATGGGATGGAAGCACGTTTGGTGATTTCTCGAGTGAGTTAGACATGTTTTATGTTGCCGATCTGGAAATCTACAATGGTAACTTGTATGCCGGAGGAGCGAATTTAAATGAAGGAAGTATTTTATCTGTTTTCGATGGAGAAAGTTGGGAAACAATTGTGGATACTAACACTGCACTCGCTCGAATTCTGGCCATTGATAATTGGGAGGGTGAATTGGTAGTCGCAGGAACGGACGTCGATTTTGGCCAAGATGTACTATCCAAGATCGCAAGTTATGACGGAGAAGAATGGAATTCGTTAGGCGACTTTAATGGGCGGATTTTGGATTTGCAAGTGTTTAACAATCAGCTGTATGCGTGTGGTGAATTTACAGAAATCAATGGAAATGAAATCGCATATATAGCTAGGTTCGACGGGAATGAGTGGCATCAGGTAGGGATTGGAGTCAATGATTTTGTGACGCACATGTACGACATGGATGGTGATTTTGTTTTCATTGGCCGTTTCGATCAGTCGGCAGACGGAACTCCTTTGTCAAATTTCTGTCTGCTTTCATATTTTGAAGAATACATCAATTTCCTTCCAACTTTTCCATACGGAAATCCTGTTTCTTTGGTAAAGCTCGACGATACTTTTTTAGTTGGTAGTGGGTTGTCTTTTGCAGGAATTGGCTCGTCATTTCTGCTCGAGGAAGGTGCTTGGAAAAATTTCCACACCTTGAGTGTGTCTGATAAAATAATGTTTCAAGGTGAAGAGTATTTCTTTGGTGATACATCGGATAGTGCGTCGCCTGGTGCTGGTTACAACATCTATCGACGTGAAGACGGTGTTTTAGATGGTGACATTAAAAATAGTAGGCTGAGGTGTGCCACTATGTTAGCTCCTACCATTTTGTCGGATGAGTTAAACAGGCCCGTCGAACTTACATATGAAGAATATGCAGTTCCTTACTTCAGCATGGTATATTCTGTAGGTCCTTGGCTTAGTGCTCTTTCAGGAGCAGATACCTTGGCTTCAGCTCAGAAGTTCTTTTATTCCCAAAGTGATAGGAATGAATTTACTTTTGGTCCAGTATCGGCTAATCGAAATAGGTCGTACACTAACAAGTACTTCCAAATATGGCCCGTATCCAGTGATGAAATCGAAAATCATATCAATTCCATCGACAATCCCGAATACCAAATCCCACACGCTTTTTCTAGTTGGCCGGCACATGGGAATATCACCAATGGTGAGCCAGCGGGAATTGCCCCTTTTGTAGATACCAATGGAAATGGACTTTATGAACCAGCATTGGGGGAGTATCCAGATGTCCCAGGCGTAGAATCAACGACATGGATTTTAAATTCAATTGGAGACGTTGGTGAGCTTGAACAGGTTCAAATAGTGGTCACCCTATATTTTGTTGAATCTGAGGTTGAGGCAGCCAATCGCGCACTGTTCGTTAGAA
>JANRAA010000023.1 GCA_030728235.1 Flavobacteriales bacterium | reverse complement strand
CTTGGGAACTATACAGGTACTCAATTGCAAGGATTGTTTGTAACAGCAACCCCACTTAATACATCCGGTTGTTTGACCTTTGTTTTTCAATCTTATGCAGCGAATACAGGAGGTTTTGGTGGTACGATTACGTGCGATACGCCGTGTGATCGACCGACCGCAGTTGCAACATACGATGCACCTGCTTCTCACAGAATATGCGTAGGCGATGTCATCAACTTCGATGGTTCAGCATCGTTTCCTGGAGCTGGCTTTAACATAGCAGAATGGTTGTGGGATTTTGCAGATGGAACGTCTGATAGCAGCGGTCCTGTTGTCTCTCACTCATGGGATACTCCAGGAGAATATGTGGTAGAACTTTACCTTGTGGATGATAATGGATGTGCATCGACAAACAGAGTGAGTTTGCAGGTTTTGGTTGCAACGTATCCATCATGGACACCATTTCCAAGTGATATGGATTTGTGTTTAGGCGAGCAAGTATGCTTGGAAGCATTTCCGGATGAATATGAAGTTACTTGGGCTGGTCCAGACATTTCTTATGAAAACCCCTTTGACTTTGATCTATTAGATAACGTTGGAGAATGTTTTCCTTCTGAAATTGAAGTTGCTGGATTTGCTCCTGGACAGACGTTGACCAACATCAACGACCTGATCAGTATTGATGCTGCCATTGAGCACAGTTGGTTGTTTGACTTGGTGATCTCTATTGAATGTCCAAGCGGACAATCAGCAGTACTTCACCAACAGATGTCGCTGCCTGGCGGAGGAACAACAGGGGCCTCAGGCACCAACCTCGGTATTCCAGATACCGATTGGTGGGATTATTCATGGGCAAACAACGCGCCGAACGGGACCTTTTCAGAAGTAGCTGGTAACGGCGCTGCTGGAAATGATTTACCTCCGGGTACGTATTCATCGCTGGAGCCATTAACGCAGTTGGTTGGTTGTGACTTGAACGGTACATGGACCATTAGCTTTTGCGATTTGTGGGGTGGAGATAACGGATCAGTGAGCAGTTGGGGATTGAATTTTAACCCTGCAATATTGCCTGATGTTACACAGTTTACGCCCGACATTGGAGCAAATGCAGATAGTTCATTCTGGTCGTTTCCTGCTGCAGGTTTGGATGTTCTGAGTCAAGCGGCTGATGGGAATTCGGTTTGCGTCCAACCTATCCAAGAAGGTAACTGGCCGTTTACATACTCTGTGACAAACAACCACGGTTGTACAACAGATAGCACATTGTTCATTACAGCTACCTTGGCAGGACAAGCTGATGCGGGTCCAGATATTACTTTTTGCGGCGGCGCAACACCATTGCAAGGCGGAATAAGCGGCGAACCAACCCCACTATGTAGTCAAGATGCAGGTGATTACTCATATTGCTATGGCAATGGTGAGAATACGACATTCACATATTGTCCTGACAACCAGGGTGATGGTGCTACTTTCATGGACATGACCTTCACCGGAGGATTTATGGAAGTTTTCTTCGACGATATTACCATTTACGATGGTCCAACAACGGCGTCTCCTGTTTTGGCTGGTCCAATAGAAGGGGATTTGACGGGGCTTCAGTTTATCGCTACCAATCCTTCAGGCTGCTTGACCATGTTGGTTTCTTCTGACGGATCGGTATCATGTACATCTGGATCTTTTGGTCCGATTGAATATACGGTTGGCTGCACACAAGGCGGTCCGCAGTATGTTTGGGAGTGGACTCCTTCAGAAGGATTGTCTGACCCAACAATTCCAAACCCGGATGTTGTATCATTGAACGGACAGACCACTTACACCTTAGCTACTTATCCGGTAGGACATCCTGATTGCGTTTCTTACGACGACGTTGAAGTATTCCCTGCTTTTGATTTCAATATTACATCTCAGGACCCAAGTTGTTATGGCAATGACGGTGTTATCTCGGTGACCATTGATGGCGCTACTGGCACCCCACCATGGACGGTAGAGTTTTATGAAAATGGCGCGCTTCAAAGCAATCAACTTTCAAATGGCGGACTGACTTCATTCCAAGATTTGTTTCCGAATGATTACAGTCTTCATGTTTCTGACCAGTTTGGTTGTTTGTATGTGAATGACATCGTTATCAACTCACCACCAGCATTGGTGTTTACATTGTCGAATGATACCACCATTTGTGTTGACGGTGCAGCCTTGTTGCAGACAGCCTCACTTATGGACAATGATAACTCATGGGGCTATACATGGTCAGGTGGCTTGGGATTTGGAAATGCGGTATATGCCGGACCAATTGAAACAACTACCTATACTGTTTTTGCTACTGATGATGCAGGATGTGACTCAGAGCCTATGGAAGTGACTGTAACTGTCCGCGATAGCTTATCGGTTCAAATCAGCGGTACTCCATTGATTTGCGGTGGTGCTTTGGCAACCTTGCAAGTGGATGATTCGCAGGGAGGTTTGGCACCGTATTCATACAGCTGGAGCTTCAATGGGAATAGCATAGATACTGGAGAAAACATAGACAACCAGCAATTTATTTCAGGAACATATTGCGCTTTTATCAGCGATGCGTGCGAGACGCCGATAGTATCGAACTGCTTCGACGTAGTTGTTGAGACACCTATTGATGTCCAGTTTGCTGCTGATACCACCCTTGGCTGTTTTCCGGCACCAATCAACTTTGAAATTTTGGTTGATCCAGCATTGTTTTCATTCAGTCAGTGGAATTTTGGAGATGGATCGTTTGGTGTTGTACCAGCGCCAGCGCATTTGTTCGAGAACCCAGGGTTTTACGACATCGAATTAACGCTTACTTCGCCAATAGGGTGTGTATATTCGAATGAGTACAACAACTACATCACTGTTTACGACAATCCAACAGCGGGCTTTACTGCAACGCCTCAGCCGACTACAATGCCAGATACCGAAATTAGTTTCTTCGACTATTCATTGGGAAGTGTAATTGATTGGTACTGGGTGTTTGATACATTGAACTACCAAGGAACTTCTACATTGCAAGATCCGGTGTTTAAGTTTCCAATATCACAAGGAGGCTATTATCCTGTGACTTTGGTTGTAACCGATGCAAACGGATGTAAAGACCAGGTAACACGTTGGGTTGAGATCAACGACATTCTGAACATCTTTGTTCCGAACGCCTTTACACCGAACAATGACGGCGTGAATGATATTTTCTTTGTTTCCGGAACGGATATCGACCCAGATCGATTTGAAATTCGCGTTTTCGACCGCTGGGGAGCCAAGGTTTATGAATCGACAGACCCAACTGAGATTTGGGATGGATCGGTAAACAATGGAGCGTATTACACTCCGAATGACGTTTACATCTGGCAGATTGATTTGTATTCATTGAGCACAGCCGAGCGCAAAGAACTTACAGGAACAGTTATTCTTCTGAGATAAGGAGAACCTAGAAATGAGATTATAAAAAAGGAGAGACCAATTGGCCTCTCCTTTTTTTATGAAGTTTGAATAGATTATTCAGCAAATCCCAGCAACTCATCCAATGTTACAACGGCAACAGAATGGTAGTTTTGGCGGGCTTTCGAATAAATGGCATCAGCCAATTCTTTCTGATCTGTTTCTTTCATTTTCGCGTACAGCGGAGTTAAGAATTTACGTCTACCGACATTGACCAAGAAGTTTTCCAATCGCGCATAAGCTGGAGTGTAGTTGTTTGAAATGGCGTTTCGAAGCCAAACGAAGAGTACTTCATTGTTGCCAGTCCCGGTTATGTTGAACGCCTTATCCATGGCAACCATGTTCTTGTAACCAATTGAATCAGGAAGGTTATCCAGGAAGTAGTAACGCTCCTGATAAACCCAATCTTTCCAAGGAATGTCAGAAGGAGCAGCTTCACCAGCAACAAATCGCTTTAGGTTCATTTCTACACTGTCAAGACGGCTTGAATGAACAGTAGGGCAGTTGTCGGGTAGTCCTGGGCCGTAAATCCATGCATCGAGGTTAACTTTTTCAACCAACGCGCTATCCAACAGATTGGATTCTAGATAATCAACAAATTGCTCTGTATCCATCACTTTGAAAGAATTCGATGAGAAGTAGCTGTTCAAGAATACATCGAACTTTTCGCGGCCCACTGTTTCTTCCAACAAACGCAAGAAAAAGTAACCCTTATCGTATGCAATAGCGGTCATTCCTTCATCTGGGTCACGACCTTGCAAGTGCAGTTTCAAGTGGGTATCGTTCGGGTTGAGATCCATGATTTCAGAGACTTCCTTTTCAAGTCCTTGATACGTCAACACGGCCAGCATTTCAGAGACTTCTCTTCCATAAACTGCTTCCATGATGCGTTGCTCGAAATACACAGTAAATCCTTCATTCAACCAGAAATCATCCCAAGTTGAGTTTGTAACAAGGTTTCCAGACCAGCTGTGTGCAAGCTCGTGAGCTACCAAGGCCACCAACGAGCGATCGCCGGCAATGATGGTAGGCGTAGCAAACGTAAGACGTGGATTTTCCATCCCGCCAAAAGGGAAAGCGGCAGGTAAGACAAGCAAATCGTAGCGTTCCCAGACATATTTACCGTATAGGTTCTCTGCCGCAACCAGCAAATCTTCCATTTCAGCAAATTCCCAAGCCGCTTTTTCGATCAAGTCAGGAGTCGCATATACGGCAGTATGAGGTCCAATTTCACGGTAAGCGATGTCACCCACAGCGAGCGCCATCAAGTACGACGGAATCGGTTGTTCCATGTCGAATTCGTAGATGCCATCTTCAGACAATGCGGTTGGGTTGTTTGCCGACATCAAAGCAAGCAATCCTGCAGGTACTTTTACACGAGCGTGATATGTAAAGCGAATTCCTGGACTATCCTGACAAGGAATCCACGTCCGCGCAAGGATTGCCTGTGATTGGGTGAAAAGAAAAGGTTTTTCACCTTCTACCCAAAGGAGGGCGGCGGCGCTGGCCGGACATTCATAATAAATAGATACGGTTTTCGTAGCGCCTGAGATTGGAACCTCGAGAGGTTGTCCCATAAAATCACGTGATTCACCAATGCTAAAGCTCACCAATCCTGCATCATCAGTCGAAACGCTATCGATTTTTAGATCGCGCATATCGAAATAGATGTTTTTAGCTGTTCTGTTCGCTTCGATGTTGTATGTGGCTATTCCACGTATGGTTCGCGTTTCGAAATCTACCTCAGCATCCCAATTCAAGTGGGTTACTTTGGCTTCATTCGGACGTGCGTACGAGTGATGGTCGGTTGCTAGTTTCATTTGTGCAATGCGTTCTTTGGTTTGCTCACTGCGTTCAGCAGGTTGGTCGCATCCCCAAAGGGCAGCTACAGCAAACAGGAGTATTAAATTGTATTTCATAGGATTATATTCAGTGTAAAGCTACAAATACCAATCAGGTGTTTGAAAGCGTTTCGAGATAAGATTATTTTTCAGAAGCCGACTTGGTTTCCATCCGCGCAGCGATTCTTCTGAGTATGATGTAGATGATCAAACCCAAAGCGGATTTGATAAGTATGCCAGGCGCAAATCCTTTCAATTGATTTACCCAATCAACCGATTCGTTCATCAGGTTGAGCATCCAATACAGTCCTAAAAGAAGTATCAAAAGTTGTCCGAGCAGCAACAATAGCGCAGCCGACAGCGACGGAATGCGATGGTTTTGTTCACCAACATAGCCGATGATTAGAGCGGCAATGGGGAAGGCCAGGAGGAAGCCCCCGCTTAATCCGGTGAAGCGATCCCAACCAGATGAATAACCCGAGAAAACAGGTAAGCCGAGTCCGCCAAGCAACAGATAACTCACCACGGCAGCAATACCAATCTTCCAGCCAAACAAAAGCGGGATAAGCACCACGAGCAAAGACTGAGGGGTGAATGCTACCTGCAAGCCACTGCTAATTTCGATGGGAGAAAGCAAACACAAAGCAATGAGTCCAACCGCGTATTTTATAGCAAAATCGATGGTTGAGCTAGGAGAGAAGCGCAAGTTCTTTAGCATCAGTTTCTAAAAATGAAGTTTGTATTGGCGTTCAGTTCCAAGCGGTTGTTATCGCGATCGATATCGGCCATGTGAAATCCTGGGTCGATTTCAATAGCAAAAATTTCAGATATTGGAATATCAAGCTCGAGCGCGTAGTATGGGTTTGTCCACGCCCAATCAGGTGCCAGTTCGAATTGCATTCCGTCAACATCCAAAGGTTTGTTGCCGCGCATGCTCACGAGGGGAATATTGATTGGCAGCGCGTTGCCATTGCGCAACGTCACAACAACATCAATAGGCATAGGCATTTCACCAACTCTTTCGAGAATGATTGTCGCATTTGACGCCGATCCTTCCACCTGCTTGATACCATAGTCGATGGTGTGTTTTGAATTAACGAAGTAATCGAAATACCAATCGAGTTCGATGCCGCTGACATCTTCCATCACTCGCTTGAACGTTGTTGGGGTAGGGTGTTTGAACTTCCATTTTTCGAAGTATGCCAGCAATGCAGCGTCGCGTACCTCTTCTCCAATGACATATCCGAGTTGTTCGAGAAGCACCTCACCTTTACTGTAGGCAGCTACACCGTATGCTTTGTTGGTCATATACCCATCGGCAGTTGTTATCAGCGCCTCATCCTCGCCGTCGCGAGCCAACGACAAATAGCTTTGATAGGCTGATTGATGTGGGTTTTTCTTCATTGGGTCGGTGAAAAGATGAGCCAATGTGCGAGAAGTTGCGAAAGAGCAGAAGCCTTCATCCATCCACTCGTAGAGTGTTTCATTGGTTGCCAACAGTCCGTGATACCACGAGTGAGCAGCTTCATGAATGGTCACGCCAACGAGGCTTCTTAGGTTGCGTTCACCAGTGATCAGCGTAGCCATAGGGTACTCCATGCCGCCATCTCCACCTTGAATGATAGAATATTGCGGGTAGGGGTAGTTACCATAATTTTTGCTCATAAATTCAAATCCTTCAACTGCGTAGTGGCGCAGTTCTTCCCAATTGGCGTCGTAAAGTTCGTTGCTTTGATAGAAGAAATGCAACAGAGGTCCGTCGGTTACTTGAGCCGTTTGGTGGATGTAATCGGGGTCAGCTGCCCATACAAAGTCGTGGACATTTTTTGCTACGAAATGCCATGTCAGTTTACCATTTACAGGTTTACGTACAACATTTTTCGTGGTGTATCCGTATCCAATTTCTTGCGGGTTTTTCAATTCACCTGTACCACCAATGATGTATTTCTCGTCAATTGAAATGTGGATGTCGAAATCACCCCACACACCATGAAATTCACGTCCGACATACGGCGTAGCATGCCAACCTTCATGATCGTACTCACAAATTTTCGGATACCATTGCGCCATTGATAGTTCTATGCCTTCTTTGTTCATCCAGCCTGAACGGCGGATTTGCAATGGTACTTGAGCGTCAAAAGTCATCTCAAAAGTTGTTTTGCTGCCTGGGGCAATGCCTTTTGGCAGGTCGACTTCCAGAATGGTTCCGACTTCAGTGAAAGTTACCGGTTTACCATTCATGGTCATTGTGCTTACTCTCAACCAGCCAATTTCATTTTCAGAAAGAGCTGCAATGCGGTCGCCAACGCGCGGGTCTGGATCCGAAATTGTCCGCGAACGAACGTCCATCATGCTGCCGGGTTGAAAAGCATTGAAATAAAGGTGAAAGAACACCCTTTTAAGCTCGTCTGGACTGTTGTTCGTATACACCAGTTTTTGTTTACCAGTAAATTGGTGATTTTGGGCATCTACATCGATGTCCATGGAATAAGCAACATGCTGTTGCCAGTACGTTTCTCCAGCAAACATAGCGGTGGCGAAAAGTAGAGAAAGAGCTGTAAGAATGTTTTTCATGCAAAAAATAAAAAAAGCAAAGTTAGGGATTGAAGAGTGGGCATGCAATCCGACCATCCTTTGTGACAGCCGCTTGAACCTTGGCAATGTTATCCCCTTAAAATGGCTTCAGTAAGAAATTGTTGCATACCAAGCGATGCATTTTTGTAGTCGATGATTGTTTTCAAAAGCTTGTCGCTGATCAACTCCTTCGCAGGAAGTTCAGCCATGTAGTAGAACTGCTTGTTGAAGATATCCGGAATATCGGCAGCGATTTCGCGGAATTCAGGAGCCAAAATCTTGTTCTTCTCGCCCTTGATTTCTCCATAATGCTTGATAAAGTTTTTATCAGAAATCAGCTTTTTATAGCGTTCAGGATTCAACTTAATAAATTCGCGCACCATGAAAAGATTCTCTTTTTCAAGGGCATACGCACCGCCACCAAGCCAAATTGAATTCGCTGAAGCTTGGATGTAAAATCCTGGCACTTCTTTGTCTTTGCGACCTTCAGGAGATATGATGGCAGCGACATTCGTTTTGTATGGCGCCTTATTTTTTGAAAACCTCACATCTCTGTTGATGCGGAATATGGCGTCTTTGGGTTCGATGTTGAGCGGTTCACCAGCATCTTTGAAACTTTTAATTACATCGCCAATTAGCTTTTGAAAAGGGACTTTTACACTTTTTTCATAGCGCGATTTCGAAAGATGAAACCAATCGCGGTTGTTGTTTTCTTCGAGTTCTTTGAAGAAATCGATGAAATCTTTGGATAGATATGTCATTGTTGTGGACATTCAATTTGTTGATCGATGGAATAAATATGCACCGTTTCAAGCGTGTTTTTCGGGTTCAGGTAATTCAAAAGTCGATCGAAATATCCCGGTTGAATTGTAGTTTGGAACGACAGAGAGCTGTATTCAGTTTTGAACTTATCGACTATTGACGTAACGTTCGCGCCATAGAACAAGACATAATTTGGGAAATCCTGATATGACAGACGTTCACAAATGTCATCGTGTTGAATTTCGAGCTTTGTTTCTCCAGGAACAAACCAATAATAGTGTTCCCACTTCCCACTGTAGAATTGAGGAGGCTGCGCAGCACTGTCGACGTAAACAGCCAAGAAGTTATTGTATTCAGGTTGGTTGTATAAGTAATACATCGCCTCAACCCGACTTTTCTTGACATATGAGAGCGAGACAACAGCAAATCCCATCATGTTCAGCACCCAGAAAGCACGCCACAGGCGGCGACTCAGTTTTTCGCGTTTTTGCCACCACGTCGATTTTTGCTGCCACATTTCCCAGCAGATGGTTCCCGCAACGATCATAAAGATGAGGACAGGAATGATGAAACGCTCCTGTTTGTTCGGGTATATGCTGTGAAAAATGAGAAACAGAAAACTCGGGACAATAAGTAAGGCGTACTTGCGCACGGCAAGGATGCTACCAAAAATCAAAGCCAGACTCAATGGTGGAAGTAGAAATCCGAAGATTGTTAATCCGTATTGATACCAAGGTCCTTCGGGATAATCGCCCGCATGAGTGCTGTTGTAATCGATGTAGGTGCGCAGTTGCACAAACGGCTCACCCCAGAGAAATACATCTGGAAGTTGCATCAAGAAAAAAGCGAAAATTGCGCTTAATCCAGTTCCGACAGCCCTCAGCCAATCTTTTTGAAAGAGCAGAACCAAACCGATTCCCACACCATATATTCCACATTGGTAGCGTATTCCTGTTGCGATTCCGATACCGATACCGGCAATGAGGGCGGATTTGAAGTTCCGTTCGCCTTTGAGCAGAGTGTAAGTAGACCACATAAGAGGTGGCACGCATACCATTTCTACGAGGTTACGGACAGAAAAATTGGGCATAAAAGCAAAGAGAGCAAGCAGCATGCCCACAGTGAAAGCTGTCTTTTTATCTGAAAGGTATTCGGCTATTCGATAACCGAAGTACACGATGAGCAAACTGTAGAGAGCGTGCAGCAAACGGACCACGAACATCATGTTTTTTGGGTCATCAAATCCCAGCGATTTCAGAATGCTGAGAACAACATATTGGCTTCCTACGTATGCGAAGTTCACCACACTAGGTATATCGCCCTCGTTCTTATTCCATGGCAACCAATTGTTGTAGTCTTCGCCATCTATCCAGCTTCCAGCAGCTTCGATAACCAAGAAATGGTCGTCGATCATGAGATAACCTGGAGAAAAAACGACACTCAACATCCGCGCTGCTAGCGCGATGAGTAAAACAAACCGAAGTGGCTGAGTTAGTCGTAAGTTATTTAGAAACTTCATGTAGCGATCAGCGATTCTTAAAGCGTGTTTTTTCGGCGGCCAACCAATGATGGAGAACCAGCAGGTGCCACGACAATTGAAGGTCGGGCTTCGAAGTTATTTGTTTTACGCGAGTCATGTCTAACCCGAGTGCCATAAGTTGCGTTGAATTTTTAAGATTGGCGATCTCGGTTCCGAATTCATTTTTAAGGACATCGGCCAATGGGATTTCAAAACCCTTCTTTGGTCGCTTAAAAACCGATTCTGGCAGCAAGTCAGCGAAGAGATTTCGCAACGGTATTTTACCCATTTCGCTACTGTATTTTTCATCGCCGCGCATGCCATTGGCGATACGGACAACATTTTTATCGAGGAAAGGGACGCGTACTTCGAGGCTGTGGAGCATGCTCATGAGGTCGACCTTGTGGAGCATATCATTTGG
>JANRAA010000022.1 GCA_030728235.1 Flavobacteriales bacterium | reverse complement strand
GTGGAAGCTCATCCAATTTATACCTTCTTAAATAGTAACCTATTCGTGTAATTCTGGGATCGCGTCCACCAACGGTTAGTAATCCTTGCTGATCTGCGTTTAAGCGCATTGTTCTGAATTTCCATAAACCAAAATCGATGTTGTTTTTGCCAACTCGAATCTGACGGTAAAAGCCAGGACCTTTTGAATCTAAACGAACTAGAATATAAATCAGTGCTAGAAATGGGAACAACACCAAGAGCCCAATTCCAGATGAAACCAAATCTGTAAGTCGCTTCATACAGAGGACTTAAACAGCCGCAGCTAATTCTGCTTCGACAGCTTGTTTAACCGCATGAACAACCGCTTTGATTTGTTCATTACTAAGATCCTCAAAAACAGGAAGACTGATCTCTCTGCTAAAATTGGAATAGGTTACAGGATAATTTCGGATATCATATCCTTTTGACTTGTAATAGCTCATCATCGGAACCGGGATGAAGTGCACGTTAACCGACACGTCTTGTGCAAAAATGGCCTGAAGGATACGGTCGCGCTGTACTTCAGTTATTCCTTTTACCCGCAATGGATATAAATGGTAAGAACTGGTTTTAGAGGGTGTTGTGTGCTCTGGTGTTTCAGCCCAGGCGCATCCTTCAAACAGGTTATCGTAAGCAAATACGATTTCCTTTCTTCGAATAAGAATTTCAGACTCGTAACGACGAAGTTCGACCAAACCTATGGCAGCCATGATGTCGGTCATATTGCATTTGTATCCGGGCTCAATGATGTCGTACTTCCAATTTCCTTTTTGCATTTTGGCAAGGGCATCTTTGTTCTGACCGTGCAAGGTTTTGATGCAAAGGGCTTTATATACTTCTTCGTTGTCAAATGGAGCAGGTAAGTTTAAGGCAATGGCACCACCTTCGGCTGTTGTTAGGTTCTTAACTGCATGAAACGAAAATACCGATACATCTGTAAGTGAACCCGTTTTCGTTCCCAAATACGAAGCACCTACAGAATGCGCTGCATCGGAAAGAACCAAGATTCTACCAAGTTTTTCCTGGTTTTCACCTTGAGCATGAAACATGGCCTGAATATCTTTCCGGACAACCAGTGCATTAATTTCTGTGTAATCGCAAGGTAAGCCTGCAAAGTCGACAGGCATAATTACCTTGGTGCGTTCATTAATTAACTTCGCAATGCAGGCAGGGTTGACATTAAAATCACTTGCCTTCACATCAGCAAAAACGACTTTAGCTCCACAATGCTCTACCACATTAGCTGTTGCTGAATAGGTGTAGGCCGGCACAATTACTTCATCTCCTTCGCCTACGCCAAACCATCGAAGCATAATTTCAAGGCCAGCCGTTGCTGAATTTAAGCACAAGGTTGACTGACATCCCGCGTATGCGGAAATATCCTTTTCAAATTGTTTCGTTCGGGGACCTGTTGTAATCCAACCCGATTTTAATGCAGCAACGACTTCATCAATTACGGCTTGGCTAATATGTGGAGGAGAAAATGGGATCATATGCAAGATTCGGGGTAAAATTATCGAAAATGAGTGACACTGAACAGATTCATTCAAAGCAATTCAAGGCAATGCGGGGCTTGGTTTGAAATCTTCCAGGAATAGGGTGATGTAAGTTCTAATATAAATGAGTGAATGAGCCTAAATGCATGAAAATCAAATAGATACAATCGTATTTTTGAATCTAGCGTGTTGTTGTCTTTTTGAGGGGTAACCCTTAGTTGATTTGTAAGTATAGCACGGGGAATCCAACCCCAGGTGTTTACAATACCGAACGTCTATGACAAAACGCTTACTACTAACTTTACTTACGCTCATTACAATTTCTACGGTGCAAGCTCAGCTTTTCCGTCAGAATTTTTGTACGTCTGAGAATGTTTCATCTTACGATGATTCATCGCCCAATTCAGGCGAGTTCAACCTACGTGGAGGTAGCAATGGAAGCGTGCATTTCGATATTGACAATAGCAAATTGTTGATC
>JANRAA010000021.1 GCA_030728235.1 Flavobacteriales bacterium | reverse complement strand
TAAGTAGCTTAGGTACAAGTACATTACCTTTATAGCCGCAAGCACCAGTTACAACTATTACTTTATCCCCCAATTCAAACTTCTTCCTAAAGTCGATTGCAAAGGCATCAGTGGTTCTCAATGGTTCCATTAATTGAATTTTCTAAATACAGGTTTTATTGACGGTCCTACAAGGTATTTATGCACTCCGTCTTCCAATCCGCGGTTCGATACCACGCAACTCTCATCAAAGGCAGCTAGCATCCAATCAATGTCTTCTTTGGTGTGAGAATAACAAGGCGATAAAATGCCTTGATACAATATCCCACGTTGAATCATTTCTTGCATGAAAAGGGTTCTCAAATCCATATCGGCCTGACCCGCGTGATTCATCACCGCCAAGCCAACGCTCCAGTTAAACCCAGTAAGCTTCAAAATATCTTGCAAACCGTGTTTTTCTATAAGTTGAGTTGCTCCTGCAATAAAGTAGTCGCCAATGTTGTGATTGTGTTCAATCACCGGCTCGTTTTCGAAAACGGTCATGGTCGCCAATCCAGCTGCTATCGCATGGGTTTCACCTCCGTGGGTGGTGCTAACAAGGAAAAGTTTTGGCTTTCCTTCTCGGTTTATACCGCCCAACTCCATGATCTCTTTTTTTCCTGTCAATGCGCAGAATGAGAAGCCGTTGGCAATGCCTTTTCCCCAGGTAGCCATGTCGGGCTCTGCATTGAATTTTTTTATGCTTCCCGGATAATCGGTCTTAAATCCGGTAATCATCTCATCCATAATCCACAAAATTCCGTGATCATGGGCAAGTTTTATGGCTTTCTGATAAAAATCGTCTTCAAGTGGGATCCACTTTTCAGGCTCGCTGATCACACATGCAATCTGACCCGGATATTCGTTAAACAAACGCTCCAAATCTGCTAGGTCGTCTTGCTTGTACATCACGGTCATGTTCTTGATCTCTCGTGGCACGCCGAAATCACACGCTGTTGAGCCTATGAACCAGTCGTCGTAAGAGTAGAATGGGTGCTCAGCCGGACGAGCAATCAGGTTTCTTCCTGTATATGCACGTGCCAATTTAATGGCTGCTGTAGTTACCACAGATCCATTTTTCGCATACTTGATCATGTCGTGCTGCGGCACCAATGCCAAAAAACGCTCTGCCATCTCGCGCTCTAGGATCGATGGACGAGAAAAATTCGAACCGCGCTCCAATTCTTCACGCACCCGGGCAATTACAGGCTCGTAAGCGTGTCCCAAAGAAACAGAAGTGAGGCCCATCAAGGTGTCGAGGAATTTGTTTCCGTCCATATCCCAGCAATAGGCACCCTTTCCGTGCGTAATAGCCGCAGGAGAGTGTACAGGAAATTGGTCGTCACCTTTCGAATACGTATGTGCCCCACCGGGAATGAGGTTGTGAATTACGCGACGATACTCATCACTCTTTTCAAAATGATCTATGTGCGGCAGTGTTCTTGTATTGCTCATTTCACTTTTCGGTCTTCATTGATTGATTTCTTAAATCCTGAATTGATCTCGCTTTCGCTGTTCAATTCCAATATCTCTGGCTTTTCCCGCAACAACTTTGTCACTTCGTGGATGCCAAAGTCGGGAGTGTCTTTTAATTCCTCAAATATCCGTGAAACAGCTGCAAGATCGTTCTCTGTATCCACAGAAAGTTTGAACATGTATGTGGGGTCAGCTTTTTTCCAAGCGCATGAGAAATGTTTTTTGATGTACGGACAAACATGCTCTCGCTCGCTCATCAAGGTAGCTTTTTCTTGGGCTTCCTGCAATGCAGTGTAGGTAAAGACTTCAACGTCAAATCCGTCTTCTAAATAGTCGGGTTCTTGGTTGGAATTCGAGAAATATTGAGTTCCTGCCTTTTCGAATTCAGAAACGACAAAGTCAAGCACTTTGTAGGAGTGCAAGGGGTTGTCGCAGCATATGCGCACAATGGTATCAGGTTTGGAATCAAGGGAATTGGCTGCTCCCCAAAAACGGTCAAGCACATCCCAATCGCTTCCTCTGAAGCAA
>JANRAA010000020.1 GCA_030728235.1 Flavobacteriales bacterium | reverse complement strand
CGCTCCAACAAACCAAGGATGTCCTTTTAGCTCAACAATCTCTACCAAGTTGCTCTCTGGGTTCATTCCCGTAGCAACCATTCCGGCTGCTTCATATTGAGCGAGGTAGTCGTTGTTGAACTCAAAGCGGTGACGGTGACGCTCTTCAATCATTTCTTGTCCGTATGCTTTGGCGGCATGACTGTCTTTCTTCAACTTACACGGATACGATCCCAAACGCATGGTTCCACCGAGGTTGGTGATCGATTTCTGCTCGGCCATAAGGCTGATAACAGGGTAGGGAGTATACTCTTTGATCTCTGTTGAATGCGCCTCTGGCATGTTTAAGACGTTGCGTGCAAACTCGATAACAGCGCATTGCATGCCCAGACAAATCCCGAAAAAAGGAATGTTGTTTTCACGTGCATACTTGATGGTTTCGATTTTCCCGTCAATGCCACGTGAACCAAAACCGGGTGCTACCAATACACCATCCAAATCTTTGAGGTAATCGGCAACGTTGCGCTCGTTGATGCTTTCACTGTGCAGCCATTCAATCTCTACTTTCACTTCGTTGGCAGCGCCAGCATGGTTAAAGGCTTCTGCAATTGATTTGTAGCTGTCTTTGAGCTCCACGTATTTTCCAACCAATCCGATGCGGACTTTGTGTTTTGGATTTTTGTAGCGTTCCAAAAAGTTGATCCACTTCTTTAGATCTGGCTTTTTCTTGCTTTTTATTCCCAACTTTTCAAGTACCACCTCGTCGAATTTTTCTTCCAACATCAAAATTGGAACATCGTAAATGGTCTCTGCATCAATACTTTGAATAACAGCGTTTGCAGCTACGTTGCAGAAGCGCGCCACCTTCGTGCGCACAGCAGGTGTTAGTTCATGCTCGGTGCGACAAACCAAAATATCGGGCTGCACACCAAATTCAAGCAACTGCTTTACACTGTGCTGGGTAGGCTTTGTCTTCAATTCGCCTGCGGCAGATAGGTATGGAATGAGTGTGAGGTGAACTACCAAAACATCGTTCGGCTTTTCCCATTTCATTTGACGCACTGCCTCAATGTATGGCAACGATTCGATGTCGCCCACCGTACCACCAATCTCTGTGATCACAAAATCGAAATCGCTTTTTGAGCCAAGAATGTGTATGCACCTTTTTATCTCGTCGGTGATGTGCGGAATAATCTGAACTGTCTTGCCAAGGTATTCACCCTTGCGCTCTTTATTGATTACCGATTGGTAAATTCTTCCGGTCGTTATATTGTTCGCTTGCGAAGTAGGGACGTTCAAAAAACGCTCATAGTGACCAAGGTCTAAGTCTGTTTCGGCACCGTCGTCGGTAACGTAACATTCTCCGTGTTCATAAGGGTTAAGGGTTCCAGGGTCGACATTTATATACGGGTCGAGTTTTTGGATTGTCACCCGAAAACCTCGGGTTTGTAGAAGTTTAGCCAGTGAGGCTGAGATGATTCCTTTGCCCAGACTGGAGGTAACACCTCCGGTGACAAAGACGTACTTTGTAGAGTGATTCATGGTCCCGCGATCAGTAACGATACGGGAGTCAAAACTACGCTAACTTTTACGACCGCGAGCTACCTTTTGAAAAGAAAATGAAAAAACATTCAAAAATCAGTTTTCGGGTAAAGCATTTCGGCTGTCGCCGGATGTCTAAGCATTCCTTGTCAATCCGCGAATAAGTTTGAATTCCGATAAAAATTCGCGCGCTACAATCCTGAAAAATGAGTAGGCAGGAACTGCGAGCACCATCCCGGCGATGCCGGCCAAAGTTCCAGCAAGCGAAATCACCAAGAAAATTTCCAAGGGATGCGCATTGATGGAGTTGGAGAATATGAAAGGCTGGATGACGAGGTTGTCGAGTAGTTGGACAGACAGGAAAACCACAGCCACTTTCACCAGCATAGGCACCAATTCACGCGTTACATCGAGATCCAAGTTTAGCGTGGTGGCGATGAACATGCCGATAAATGCGCCAATAAGCGGACCTACATAGGGAATGAGGTTGACTAAGCCTGCAAGAAAACCAATCAACAATGCATTGGGTATGCCAATTACGTACAATCCCAAAGCGATGAGCAATGTAACGATGGAGATTTGAACGATAAGCCCCACAAAATAGCGTGATAGCAGTTGTGATGTGCGCTGCATGATGTGGTCTACTTTGTCCATGTAATCATCTGGCGTAGCCATCAAAACCACATTTCGCAATAGCTCTCTGTCTTTTAAGAGGAAAAAAGAGATAAAGACAATGGAGAAGAGAGCAACAAAGGCATTGCCGACGACACTGAAAATATTGTTCACCAGTTGCCTCAATCCATCTGCGGAAATGACGTCTTGAACTTGGGCAATAAGAAATGCCTCATTGCTTCGATCGTCGCCGCTGAGGTTTAAGTGCGAAAGGAACTGCAAACTTCCTTGAATTTGTTGGCTCAGTTTTTCGCCAACTTTTTGGTAGTCTACAACGCTTAAAACCTCTACTTCTCTTATAATCAGTGGAGCAAAAAGTGCGAGTAATAGAGCAGCTGAGGCACCCAATCCGAGCAGAGTTAGCAAGGCAGCTATACTATTTGGAATGCTTTTACCTCTGATTTTGAGACGCAATAGGAAATTTGTTACTGGTCTACCAATCAATGAGATAACGGCAGCAACTAAGACGTATGCTACAATAGAGCTGAAGTACCACATGCCCCATATGAATAGCACAGCACCCAATATGCCTATTGCAAGTTTAATACCTTGATTCATCGAAGTTCTGCGTGGTTTTTAGGGTAGTCAAAAGATTTGAGTTCAGCGCAATAAGCGTCGGCATCTTTCCAATGATCAATTTCCATTTTCAATTCAGCAACACCATTTGTTGGCATCGATACTGCTTGTCCGCTTAGAAAGCCAACCAGCATGCTGATGCCCGGGTTATGTCCGAAAAGTATCACACACCCATGATTGTCGTCGATGTTTTTAACGACATCTAGAAGGTCCATCACACCAGCATTGTAGATTGTTTCCTGAAGATCAATATGTTCCACATCCATGCCGTGTGCATGCGCATAGAACTTAGAAGTGGTATGAGCGCGCATGGCAGGCGAGCTGATGATGAGGTCTACTTTCACTCCAGAATCAGCATGTTTTTTAGCCATTGCCGGTGCATCCCGCAATCCGCGTTGGTTCAATGTCCGATCAAAATCACGTTGGGTTTCATCGTCCCATGAAGATTTAGCGTGACGAATCAAGTAGAGCGTGCGTTCCATGTTTCGAAGATATAAATTCAATGGTAAGTGCCATTCCTAGAGTTGGAGATTTATTGAATTTTGGGTTTCGATGTATAAAAGCCGCAGACAAGAATTATCTTTGATAAGCCAATGAAGCGGAGTCAATGATTCTCTGCGATGCACTATGGGATTATTATTGAAATTACGAAAGTCATCTGAAGCGCTTTTTGAAGATGATTTTTTTGAGAATTTGCGGAAACGTGAGTTTTCTCGTTTGGAAAAAGAAAAGCATGTATACCTTGATTATACTGGAGGTAACCTCTATCCTGAATCGCTGGTTCGCAGGCATTTTGACTACCTAAAGTCCAATGTCTTTGGCAATCCGCATTCGATGAATCCTACCAGCAGGTTGTCGACAAAGTATGTTGAATCGGCCAGAAAAGCGGTTTCGAAATTCTTCAATGCCAATGATTACGTCGTGATATTCACGGCCAATGCCAGTGGGGCGTTGCATATTGTAGGTGAGAATTATCCGTTTGAAGATGATGGTTTTTTGATGCTGAGTTCAGACAATCACAATTCTGTGAACGGAATTCGTGAGTATTGCAAGAACAAGGGCGGACGATTTGTTTATTCGCCATTGAATTACGAGGACCTCAGTTTGAATGAGCAGTTTTTGGATGAGGCGCTTCTCAAAGAATCGGGAGCGACGAATAAATTGTTTGCTTACCCGGCACAATCGAACGTTTCTGGCGTCCGCCACCCGCTGGCCTATATCGAAAAGTTCCAAAAAGCGGGTTGGGATGTCTTGCTCGATGCTGCAGCCTATGTGCCAACTTCACGATTGGATTTAAGTGTTTATAAACCCGATTTCGTATCGGTTTCTTTTTATAAGATTTTCGGTTTCCCGACGGGTATTGGATGTTTGTTGGTTCGAAAAGATAAGTTTTCAAAGCTCCACAAACGTTGGTTTGCCGGTGGCACCGTTTCGTTGGTTTCGGTGAACGTCGACAACCATTACCTTGCGAACAACCATGAGCGTTTTGAAAATGGAACAGTGAACTACCTTGAAATTCCTGCTATTGAGCGCGGTTTGGATTTTATGGAAGGCATTGGAATGGGGCGATTGAATGAGAGAGTTGCTGCATTGACCGCCTATTTGATCCATTCATTGTCGACTTTAAAGCACCGGAATGGAAATGAACTTGTCCGCATTTTCGGCCCAACAAATCGCAAAGACCGCGGAGGCAATATTATTTTGAATTTTTACAATCAAACGGGCGCTGCGCATCCTTTTGAAGAGATAGAAGCCATGGCCAGTTCTCGAATGATTTCACTGCGGGGTGGATGTTTTTGCAATCCTGGCATCGACGAAGTCAACAATTGCGTTTCAACCGACGAGTTAGCGCGCTATTACACGAGCAGAGATAAAGGCGATTACTACGATATGATTGCATTTTTGGGAAAAATGAGAGGAGCCATTCGGTTGTCTGTAGGGATGGCAACAACCAAAGCCGACATTGATGCATTCGTTAAATTCGCCTCTACCTTGCTCGATAAATAGTTTAGCCTTTGAAGCTAAAGATCAGCGATATGGTGTGGTTGTACACGCGCTGCCACATGGCCATCTGACTGATATTGGTAGTTCCGATTGTATAGCGCAATTCGGGAGCGAAGGTGAAAGATTTCAGGTTGTTTCTCATCCCGATGCCGAAGTCGAGAGCGAAGTCGTTGGGAGTGTTTATTTCGACAATTGAAAAATCAGTATTTTCTAGGGCATACCTGAAATTCGGACCGAATAGGATGTAGAGGCGGTCATTGTTGCACGAGGTATTCAATGTGCCGTGCAACATAAAGTCGATTGTAGCACCAACGGGAGTGTAAGCTGCAAATTCGCCATCGACCTTAGAGTCCAAATAGCCTCGGTTTACTGCGAGATCGATTTTTGGAGCCAGGGTGAATTGTGAATTTATTTCCCGATCCATGGTTAATCCCAGGCGATAGCCCATTTTGTTTTTTATTCCTCCAGCGTCAAGACCAGGAATTGCGTTGCTGTTTTGGAAGTTCGATTGCAAGACGCCCAATGAAAATCCGAAAGTTGTTTTTTTTGGTTTTGCTTCTGATTGTCCGTGCGCTGTTGCCGACATCATGGTCGCGAAGACCAGAATCAATACATGCTTCATGTTGTTTTGTAATGGTTAGGTAAAACCATGCGCCATTCAATTCGGATTTGAGTTCGTTTCAATAAGGTGCTTTTCTAACGACGATTGTTTGTTGAATATTTCAAATGGCGAGCAATTGTCTCTTTCAATGTTGAATTGAGAATTTGTTCGGACCACAGACGTTGCTGTAGCAGGTGCTTAAAGTCGCGGTTGTTGAAGTCGCGGTTGTTGAAGATGAGGTTTCTACAATATGGCGAGCAATTGTCTCTTCCATTGTTGAATTGAGAATTTGTTCGGACCACAGAAGCTGCTGTAGCAGGTGCTTAAAGTCGTGGCTATTGAAGTCGCGGTTGTTGAAGATGAGGTTTCTACAATATGGCGAGCAATTGTCTCTTCCATTGTTGAATTGAGAATTTGTTCGGACCACAGAAGCTGCTGTAGCAGGTGCTTAAAATCGCGGTTGTTGAAGTTGAGGCTATTGAAGTCGCAGCTATTGAAGTTGAGGTTTCTACAATCGTGATTCTAAAAATCGCTGTGATTGAAGTCAATGTTTTTGCGACCATTGTTCATTAGTAGATGCGGTTAGAACCGAGGCTTTTTAGGCCCTGCGGGCCCTCCCTCCCCCGCGCCGTCAACACCGTGCACTGCAAAGTTAAGCTCTCTCAAAAACCTTGTCAATAGGCACTTTGTGTGTGCTGAAAACAATTTTGTAGATGATCGTTTTTCGCCTAAAAACTGGAGATAAACCGAAGTCTGTTTTCGTGACTAAATGCAATTAACACACAAATCTTTATTCCAAAATTGGCCGCTGTTAGATTACATCCGTGCTGAAGCAGAAATGAAAAATCGTATATATTTTATCGGACTTATAAATAATTTAGACACATCTAAAAAAATAATTAGCTTTGTAGTATGATATCAACTTCCATTGAGAATTATTTAAAGTGCATCTACCAATTGGAAGAGCAATTGGTAGGGGAGCGGACTGACTCAACAAAGGGCATTACCACAGGCGCCATAGCGGATCGCATGGAGACACAAGCTCCATCGGTGAGTGATATGCTGCGTAAACTGAGTGAGCGTGGGTGGGCTACTTATGAGAAGTACCAGGGCACTCACTTAACTTTTGAGGGAAGGAAAATAGCAGTTGATATATTGCGTAAGCACCGATTGTGGGAGGTGTTTCTCGTTGAGAAATTGGGTTTTAAGTGGGACGAGGTGCACGACATTGCGGAGCAGCTAGAGCATGTAGTATCGGAAGATCTGGTAGACCGTTTAGACGCATGGCTCGGTCACCCGCAATTCGACCCACACGGAGATCCGATTCCGGATAAGAAAGGAGTGATGCGCGACAAAAGAAAGAAAAAATCGTTGCACGACATGCAGTCGGGAGAAGCAGGAGTGCTAGTAGGTCTCGGCGATACTTCCGACACTTTTTTACGCTACCTAGATTCGTTTGAAATAGCGCTAGGAACCCGCATAACCGTTGTTGAACGTTTTGAGTTTGACGGCAGCGTGCGGGTTTTGAGCAACGATAAAGATAAACTGACACTCTCATCGCAAGTGGCAGCAAACCTATTATTGATAACACCATGATGGATTCGTTACTTACTTGGATTGAGCAGTTTTCGCCTGTTCAAAGTGCGCTCATCGCAACATTGTTTACCTGGCTTGTTACTGCTGCAGGGGCATCGCTTGTATTCTTCTTTAAAGAGATGAAGCGCAGCACCCTCGATGGCATGCTTGGTTTTACAGGTGGGGTGATGGTGGCTGCGAGTTTTTGGTCGCTCTTGGCACCGGCCATTGAAATGAGTGAGGGTGAAGGATTTGCACGAGCCATTCCTTCTGCGGTGGGCTTCTTTGTTGGAGCGTTGTTTTTGTACTTGCTCGACAAGTGGTTGCCACATTTGCACATCAACTTCAAGCCCGACGAAGCTGAGGGTATGCCCACCAAATGGCACCGAACGACGCTTTTGGTGCTGGCGATAACGCTCCATAATATTCCAGAAGGCCTCGCAGTGGGTGTCCTTTTTGGCGGTGCAGCAGCCGGTTTAGAAGGGGCATCAATAGGTGCTGCAGTGGCGTTGGCTATCGGAATTGGGATTCAGAATTTCCCAGAAGGCATTGCGGTTTCTATGCCGTTGCGCCGTCATGGGATGTCGAGAAGAAAGGCATTTATGTACGGTCAGCTATCCGCAATCGTAGAGCCAATCGCAGGGGTGTTGGGTGCTGTTTTGGTATTGCAAATGCAGCCCATATTGCCGTATGCACTGTCGTTTGCCGCTGGGGCAATGATTTACGTCGTTGTAGAAGAGGTGATTCCTGAGACGCAGCGCGACAAATACACCGACATTGCAACAATGGGGTTCATTGGCGGATTTATCGTAATGATGCTGTTGGATGTAGGACTCGGTTGATTAAAACCGAATTCCGCCAAAGTTTCCTGAGCTCATCATCAACTGCACCAAGTATTCTTTTTCTTGCTGGTCGATAAAGTTTTGAAGCGCCTCAACATCTGTGAAAACCATTAAATCGGTTCTTCCAAATGCGACTTTTACTTCGTCGACGGTGATGGCTGGTAAGCGTTTATGAGCAATTACTTCAGGTGAGAAATAGACCACTGCTACATCTGCTTTATTCATCGTGCCTGCATAATGGTCTAAAAACGCTTTGTTCAAACTGCTGAAGGTGTGCAGTTCCATGCAAGCCAGAAGTTTGCGATCAGGGAATTGTTCTTTCACAGCAGCTGTTGTAGCCTGCAGCTTACTCGGGGCATGAGCAAAGTCGCGATATACAACGTAGCTTCCTTCTTCTCGCACACATTCCAATCGGCGACTGGCACCTTTGAAAGAGGCGATGGCTTTGTAGAAATCTGTTTCAGATACGCCAATCTCAGCGCAAACCAATCGCGCGCCTTCCATATTCTGTAGATTGTGTCGGCCAAATATTGCCAGTTCAACATCCCCATTTTGGGTCATTAAAATCGTCTTACCGGCAACGATTTTATGATTTGGAGTGGTGTAGGGCAGAGTTCGGATATCGGCTCTAGCTGATTTGGCGATTTGAACAACGTGCTCATCGTCTTGAGAATAAACCAATACGCCGTTCGGCTCAATACGATCTACGAAAATTGCGAATTGATCGAGGTAGTTTTCCCAAGTTGGAAATACGTTCATGTGGTCCCATGCGATGCCTGAGATCAATGCGACATGAGGATGGTACAGGTGGAATTTCGGACGGCGATCGATGGGTGAAGAAAGGTATTCATCGCCCTCAAAAACAGCAATCTCTGTGTCGTTTTCAAGTACTACGCTGCGCGGGATGCCTTCTAAAAGAGCGCCCACCATGAAATCGGTGTGGATGTTCAGTTTGTTCAAGACATGAAGCACCATCGATGTGATGGTGGTTTTGCCATGACTACCGCCAATCACAAGACGTTTTTTGTCTTTGGTTTGCTGGTACAAAAACTCAGGATAAGAATACACAGGCAAACCCATCTCCTTTGCTTTGATAAGTTCTGGGTTGTCTTCGCGGGCATGCATCCCCAAGATTACAGCGTCTAAATCGGCATGGATGTTTTCGACAAACCAACCCTCTTTTTCGGGCAACAATCCTTCCGCTTTTAGGCGAGATTTAGACGGTTCAAAAACCTCGTCGTCAGACCCTGTGACCTGATATCCTTTGTAATGCAGCGCCAACGCTAAGTTGTGCATCGCGCTTCCGCCAATGGCAATGAAATGTACCTTCATAATGCTAAGGACGTACATTTTCATAGGCCCTAATCGCAAAGCTGAGATGAAGAATCAACACAGCAGTGTGAAGTTGTTCAGTGTCTATTTTATGCCATTGCCAACCGCAGAATGGCGGTTCGACACTTGATAGGCAGTGCAACAAAATTTTCAGCGTATCTTTGTGGCATGACGAGAACGACTAAGATATTGCTAGGGATAGCCAATGTATTGCCATTGGTGCTGGTTGCAATGTTTGTTTCTTCGTTTTTGATGATGCCACACGGACTTGATGTAAATCCGAATCCCGATGTTTTTATTTTCTCTTTGGGATTGTCGTTTCTTTCCATGGCTCTGGCTTCGGCAATCGGTCTTGGTTTGTTTATCTATTATTTAGTTCATATTCTAAAGAATCCTCGGCTCGATGCCAATACTCGATTGATGTGGGTTTTGATTGTCCTTCTCGCAGGCATTATTGGCAATATTGTTTACTGGTTTTTCCAGATTTGGCGAGAAGACGACGATAGAGTCGACCACGGATACAATAACTAGTATGAGAAAGGGCATTTCACTTGGATTTCGGACATATTTCAAGAGTTTTAGCTTCATTCGGAAAAATAAGCTGAGCCATTTTTACCTGTATCCCGTTTTGTTTTTAGTGGGATTCTCGGTCTTTGCTTTCTGGGGAATCAACTATGTGGTTGATGTCGTTAGTCCGTTCATGAATGATTTGATTGGAGTCGACTCTCTTCCTGGCGATGGTTGGTGGCAGAAAACGCTGAGTGTTTTGAAAGATGTTGGTCGTTATCTTACAGCCGCTGTTCTGTGGGTGTCGTTGATTTACATCTTTCACAAAATCAGCAAGTACATCATTCTTATTTTCCTTTCTCCTGTGATGTCGGTAGTGAGCGAAAAAACAGAAGAGCTGATTACGGGCAATCGCATTCCCTTTTCATACCGTCAGTTGATGCGCGATGTTATCAGGGGGTCTGTTTTAGCGTTGAGAAACATGGTGGTTGAGCTTTTGATAACCGTTTTATTGCTCGGCCTCAATCTTCTTATTACGATTTTTGTATCGCCGCTTACGTTCATCAGCACACCAATCGTATCGGTGATCTTGTTTTTTGTTAGCGCCTATTACTTTGGTTTTTCAACTTTAGATTACGCTAGTGAACGGCGGAAAAAGACAGTAGCTCAAAGCGTTGGTTTCGTTTCTCAGAACAAGGGTCTTGCTGTTACAAATGGATCATTTTTCGCCTTGTGGTTGATGATTCCTGTGTTGGGGACATACATCGGTACCGTTGTAGCGCCCATTACTTGCACAGTAGGTGCCACCTTGGCTTATCTGGAAATTGAGACGGAAATTAATTCTTGATCAGTCGTCGCTGCACATTCTTTGTCAGCAGCTGCACTTCAATAAAATACACGCCATTCGGCAGATCTTCGAGCATGACTGGTTGACCAGTGTATGCTTCTCGAGACAGCAGACGACCTTGAACATCTAGCAGAGCTATAAACTGAATAGGCTCATCGCTATCGTTCAGCACACGCACTTGATTGGCTGCTGGGTTGGGGAATATGGCGATATCTTCTTTAAAAATCTCCTCGTTCACCACCTCAAATCCAAGGTACATACCGTTAATTGTCCGCAAATTTTGGTTGAACGGATTGAGGTATTTCTCGAACGCTTCCCAGCCATTTCTGAGCTTGCTGTAATAGTCGGCGCCGCCATCCATGCAGGTTGATTCGCCGCCAAACATTACACCTACTAAGCGGTTGTGGTCATTGAACAAAGGGGCTCCAGAAGAACCTGATTCTGTACTTCCAGAATCCCACATGTTTATGCGCCAAGTATTCACGCC
>JANRAA010000019.1 GCA_030728235.1 Flavobacteriales bacterium | reverse complement strand
ATCGAAAATCGACACTGCGTCGGCAAGCTGTACAGCGGCATTATCGAAGTTTGAGAGGGCGGGAGCTATCAGGTCCGCTTCTGTGCGAATGAGGAGTGTGGCGAAACTCTCGGTCTCCAATTCGTCTTCTTTTTTGTCTCTGCACGATGAAAATAGAAGCGCTAAGACAACGATACTGATCAAATAGTGGGTTCTCATAAATAGGCTATTTCAACTAGTTCGATTTCACTGTTATCGACAACAAACAAAATGGCTGCGTCGATCATTTCGTTTGTAACCAAGTACAAATTATCTCCAAGTAATGTTCGCGCTGAAACCAATTCTGCAGGACTCCAAGACATATTGGGTCCGTTGTGCAGCATATTGCCCATAAAGGCCCAAGCTTCAGAAAGAACGTGGCATTTTACAGCAAGGTCATCTGTTTCTTTGGCTTCAATCAAGTAGTGAATAATTGTCCCTGCGATGACACGCTGCCAGTGTTTGCTTATGTTTTGAATGGATGTCTGATCGATTTCTCCTCCCACGAGTGCTTTTCGCGCATTCAAAAATGAGGTCATGATTGCGTTCGAAGAGAGTGCAGCGTTTCGGCCATTGCAATACTTCCCATAATACTTCAATCCTGAAGTATTTGATGGGAAATCTACAGGCACTCCAAAATATCCGAAAGCTTCGTCGAAAGCGTGCTCTGCTTCTGAATAGTGCTTGCCAGCGGCTGCGTCTACAGCTACACCGGTTTGCAATTCTCCCGATGAAACAGCAGACATGTATGTTCCGAAAGCTTGGTAGTAAAAAACGTCGCCCATGAGTCCTTTCTCTATGAGTTGAACATACTCAAAACCGTTGCTGTCGAGCATGTACTTCTTTGATGGGTCGCTTGTACTTGTGGCAATTCCAGCAACTCCGTTTGAAGCGACGTTCCCGTTGGCTGAGGTCTCCGCCATTTCAATAAACAGCTGCTGAACAACAGCAACGCTCGGTAAAAAACACTTGTTGTTTAGCGCTTTTCCTGGCACTCCAGCTTCATTCGAAAAGTAGGTGCTTCCAGCGCCATTTCCGTTCGTAAACATGTCTTGCAATTGAGCTGCAGACAACGCTTGCCCGTTCACCGCTGTCTTCGCATACGCAATCATTTCATCCATCTGCAGCAAGCGCGCAGTCTGTCCTGAATAATCAACTGTCGAATGTCCGTTGCGCTGAAAGCAATAAACATCAGCAGCACAGGTGCTAACAATGGGCGTTTCTTCTTGTTGTTTTTCTTTCTTGCATGCAGCAAGGATGAGGAGGCAGAAGAGGGAAATATATGTGAGTTTCATTATTTAGACTGATTTTAAATTATGACGCAAATCTAAAGTCAGTCTATCGATGAGGCAATACCCCATTTGAGTGATTTTAATGAAAAAGGATGAAAAAAGTGATCCTTACTTTCGAACTCGAAAATCCAAACGAACGGGCTGGTGGTCAGAGAAAGCGAAGTCTAAATTGATGGTTTTCACCCCGAGCACTTCCACGTCTGGAGACACAACAAAATGATCGATGACGCTGGTGTAGCTCGTTTCTGGATTGTAAACGGTATTCATTTTCCGATTTGTCGGGGTTTCAATATCGGCTACCCAACGCCAATTCGCCGGCAGTTGATCATCAGAAAGTATGTATTCGTTGTACGTTTTCGGGTCTTTGGGTTGGTATCCTGGCGGACATTGATTCCAGTCGCCGCCGATGATTACGGTTGTCCCTGTTTTGTAAACGCTGTCGGCATAGCTCATCAAACGCTTTATTTCATTGGCCACCATCACACCAGCGGTATCGTATGCAGAACAGTGGGTGTTGATAAAGCAGATGTCGGTACCGTCATCCAGCTTCGCTATTTGCGCAAGGAAACATCGATCGAGAAAAAACAACCGCGTAGGCCAAGAAAATTGACTGTCGTATGATCGTCGCTCTGCTCTTGTCGTTGTCAGATTGGAAAATGACGCGAGTCCGGATTTTACTTTCCCCATGGGGTCGAGAAAGGGGATGGGCACGAAATCGACGTTGTAGTTG
>JANRAA010000018.1:4294-11245 GCA_030728235.1 Flavobacteriales bacterium | reverse complement strand
ATGAAAGACCTCCGTAGAGCATTCCTCGCCACAAGATGTTGGCATTCACATCGATTGCAGACTTATTAAAATCTGACTTCGCCAATAAGTTGGTACGTAAAACGAAATCGCTATTGATGTCAAAGTTGTATCCACCCATCAAATAGTAGTGACGCGCTACTTTGATAGACAACTGGTCAAGATCTGACTGTGTCAAGTGAGTAGAAGAAATTCCGAAATAGTACTTTTCTGGCTGGTAGTAATACACTCCTAAATTCATGTCGAAACTACCGTCAGAACGCTTGTCTGAATTAATAGCAGCATCTGAAGGAATTGATGCAACACCATCTGGCGGAAGCCATGAGTTACCCAACTGTTTGCCATAGTAGCCAAGTCCAAGACCTAAGCTCAAGGTTCCACCACCTGCGTTGATGTGGTAGCCTCCCATGATTCTGAAAATATTGTTGGTTTCTTGACCTAGTTGATCGTTGTAGAATGTCAATCCCACACCTCCAAAATTTGCAATTCGACCACTGTAGTTTACCATAGCAGTGTTTGGCTGGTTGTCGAAACCGTTCCATTGATTGCGATAAAAAACAGATAAACAGTGTGCGTCTGTCAAGCCAACTGCTGCCGGGTTAAACGACTGTTTGTCTTGAAACCACTGCGTAAATTGCGGGTCTTGTTGTGCTTTAAGGCTAGTGAAAGCCAGTGAAACAACGACAAATAATAGGATGCGTCTCATTCCAATTTCCAGGTTAAAGTATCTACTTCTCAGCTTATTTTCCCCAAAGAGAAAGGGCTAATATAGCTAAATTTTGGTTGCCACAAATTTGATCAACTTTTGATTGTTGATTCTTTCGAAGTCAAATTTATTTTTTTTGTTCGACTGATTGCGATTTTTAACATTTACCCGAGCTTCTGAAAGGTCTTCCACCAGCGGTCGGGCATTTCTTCATTGGTCGCTGATTGATAGTCTTCATATGTGCACGGCACCAAATGATGGCGTTGGTATTTTGTAGAAGAGCCGCTAACGTAAGGCACGTCCATCCACCATCTATCGGTAAGCGGACTTTTATAGAACACCAACTCGTGGTCGCTCATTGGTACTATATAGCGGACATACGTTTCTTTATTCGCAATAGGGTAGTCGCCTTTTCGCAACGTGACACCTTCTATAAAATGCCAAATCATTTGGGCCACAAGGTGGGCTGAAAACCCACGTGGATCCATGAATGGATTGTATTCATATATACCGAAGGAGGTTAGCTTGTCGCTCATCCCTGCATATCGGCATAGTTGACACATGTCTTCAGCGTAAAAGCCATTCGGTCCTGCGCCAGCACTTCCCGGACTGTCTGAGCCTCGTATCGCAGACATATCTATACTCACGATATCGGCATTGCGCAAAACGGGCTCAGCATCTGAGATCTTGCCATTTACTTCACCGAGGCGATGCAGGTCGAAAAACATTTTGTCCATCAAATCAACCACATCTTTATCGGTCAGATACCGCTGATGACCTATATTACTGTAGTTAAACAAGTAATTTGGCTGGTGCATCACAATCTGGTTCAGGAAATTGTCGGCCATCATATGATTCGGATCTCCTCCAAAATCAAGTCGTGAATCAACAGTAACAAGGTTTACGGTTTGTTCCAACGATTCATAGGCTGCATAATTCCCATATGTAAGGTCATGTCCACCACCTATTATTACAGGTATAACATTCCCTGCAATCAGCTCTCTGCAGGTTGTCCGCAATGCGGCATACGTGTCAGCAATTCGATCGCCTGCGAGTATGTTTCCCAAATCAATGATTTCCAGCGGGGTGTCGATATCCGTTAGCTCATAAAAATACTTGCGAACGGCGTCGGCGCCATTTTCACAACCTTCGTTGTCTGGTGTTCCACGCTCTTCTTTTACGCCAATTATGGCGATGCGTGTGCCGATAGGAGACGGCATGCTGTTTCGGCTGTGAATGCGAATGCTATCGCCCATCTTACGGACACCGTTTTCCGAAGGGATAAAATCGATGTCTGTGGGCTCAAAAAAATCAAGAATTCCTTCCATCATTTACGTTTGCGAGCGGTTGTTTTTTTCGGAGCAGCCTCAATGAGTGCTTTCACTTCTTCCCAAGTCAACTCAGTTGCTACTTTGTCTTTCGGGATTTTTACATTTTGCTTTCCTGCTTTAATATACGGGCCAAAACGTCCTTCAAGCACACGTACATCTTTGTCTTCATCAAAAACCTTGAGTAAACTTTTCGCGTCTGCTTCGATCTTGTTTTTGACAAGTTCTACGGCTCTTTGGAGGGTGATTGTATATGGTGAATCACCGTCTGCTTCTTTGATGCTTACGAACATGCTGCCGTACTTAACATACGGTCCGAATCGACCAATCGCTGCGCTGATCATTGTTCCTTCAAACTCTCCTAGTTTGCGAGGCAATTGGAAAAGGGTCAGTGCTTGTTCGAGTGTAATATTGGTAATGCTTTGATCGGGCAATAGAGAAGCAAAGCGTTTTTCTTCGTCATCGCTGGCGCCAATTTGCACCATCGGTCCGAATCGTCCGATGCGCGCAATTACAGGCTTCCCGGTTTCTGGGTCATTGCCCAGCTCTCTTTCACCGGTTGCTCGTTCTGAGGTTTCAATCGTGCGCTCAACAGATTTGTGGAATCCAGTATAGAAACCTTTTATCATGGTCGTCCACTGAACTTCGCCCTGCGCAATGCCGTCAAATTCTTCTTCTACTTTCGCTGTGAAGTTGTAGTCGAGAATGTCGCCGAAGTTGAGCACTAGGAAGTCGTTCACTACGATGCCGATATCGGTTGGGAATAGTTTCCCTCTCTCTGTACCTGCTGTTTCACTTTGTGTTTCAGCAACTACGGCATCTTTTTCAAGGGTAAGCACGCGGAACTTTCTTTCAGTTCCGTCGCGATCTTCTTTTACTACGTAACCGCGTTTTTGGACGGTTGAAATGGTTGGTGCATATGTAGAAGGACGACCGATACCCAATTCTTCCATTTTCCTTACCAGGCTAGCCTCCGTGTATCGTGGAGGATGCTGAGAAAAGCGCTCAGTAGCATTCAGTTTGTTGAGGTTCAATACTTGTCCGACAGAAAGTGGCGGCAACATGCCTTTTGTACTTTCTTCGTCTTCATCATCTGTGCCTTCTAGGTATACTTTCAAGAAACCTTCAAACTTGATGACCTCACCTTTGGCTTGCAGTTGTTCTTTGCTGCCTGAAATAGCGATTGTTGCTGTCGTCTTTTCTAGCTGCGCATCTGCCATTTGTGAGGCAAGGGTGCGTTTCCAGATAAGTTCGTACAAACGTTGTTCGTTGCGTTCGCCTTCAATGCGGTGGGCCGACATATCGGTAGGACGTATGGCCTCGTGCGCTTCTTGAGCCCCTTTCGACTTCGATGTGTATTTTCTGGTCTGCGCGAATTCAGCGCCATAAGAACGCGTGATTTCTTCAGAAGCAGACGCCAAAGCGAGGTCGCTGAGGTTCACGCTATCGGTACGCATGTAAGTTATTCTTCCGCTTTCATAAAGCTTCTGAGCAACAACCATGGTTTGTGTTACCGAGAAACCCAGTTTACGAGCAGCTTCTTGCTGAAGGGTAGAAGTGGTGAACGGCGCTGCCGGACTTTTCTTCGATGGCTTTGTTTCGAGGTTGGCTATGTTGAACGTGCTTCCAATGCAGTCGCTCAAAAAAGCCATGGCTTCTTTTTCAGTATTGAAGCGGTGCGGTAATTCTGCTTTGAGCTCAGGGCCATCAAGATCGAAAATGGCAACCACGCGAAAGCTTGATTCAGCATTAAAAGCTGTTATCTCGCGTTCACGTTCAACCAAAATACGCACGGCAACACTTTGAACTCGGCCGGCACTTAAAGCAGGCTTCACTTTTTTCCATAACACAGGAGAAAGCTCAAAACCTACCAAACGGTCGAGTACACGACGCGCTTGTTGGGCGTTTACCAAATTGATATCCACCTGACGTGGGTTTTCAATCGCCTTGAGAATGGCTGTTTTGGTAATCTCTGAAAATACGATCCGCCTGGTGTTGGCAACATCAAGACCTAGCGCTTCCGCTAAGTGCCATGATATAGCTTCTCCCTCGCGGTCCTCATCCGTCGCTAACCAAACAATTTCTGCTTTCTTGGCGAGGCTTTTCAGTTCCGAAAGTAATTTCTTTTTATCGGCCGATACTTCATACACAGGTTTGAAGCCGTTTTCGATATCGATCGCGAGATCACTTTTCGGTAAATCTCTCACGTGGCCATAGCTGGATCTGACGGTAAAATCTTTTCCAAGGTAGCCTTCAATGGTCTTCGCTTTCGCGGGGGACTCAACAATAACTAGGTTTTTTGACATGCTCAAAGACAGTGTTTCGGACAGGAAATGATGAATTTTCAGACCCTGCGGCGCAATAACTGTTGTGCAAATTAAGGACAATCCACACGACACTCACAAGTAAACATATATATAAGTATGCGCAATCGCTTGTTAACTTTGTTATAGGTGGGTAAAAATTTATAGTTGACACTTCGGTCTGATTGGCCGTTTGGATGAGATGCTTAATAGAAGTTAAACAATGGTTTTTTCAGTCTGTCAAAGTGTCATACTCGATTGATTGTCGTACCTTTGCAGACCTCAAAAGAATCTGGATTATGCTACACGAAGGCGATAAAGTTATTGATGAAAGTCGGCAGGGAGAAGCTGTAATGGCACCTGTTCCATTGACTGGTAGTGGAAGAAAATTACTATTGGAGAGTTACGGATGTCAGATGAATTTTTCTGACTCAGAGATTGTAGCGTCAATTTTAACAGAGGCTGGATTTACAACAACACGCGACGCCGAAGATGCTGACGTAGTGCTGCTCAATACATGCGCCATTCGCGACAATGCTGAGCAACGCGTGCGTGCGCGTTTGCAGTACCTGCGATCATTGAAGTCGAGAAAGCCAGATATGGTTGTCGGTGTATTGGGGTGCATGGCCGAACGATTGAGAGAACAATTGCTTGAAGAAGAGAAGTTGGTAGATCTTGTGGTTGGGCCTGATGCCTATCGCGATTTACCGAATCTTATCGAAACGGTAGACAGCGGACAAAAAGCAGTCAACGTATTGCTTTCTCGTGAGGAGACCTATGCTGAGATTAGTCCGGTACGCCTCAATTCAAACGGCATTACAGCTTTTATCTCGATCATGCGTGGATGTGATAACATGTGCTCGTTTTGTGTGGTGCCTTTTACCCGCGGACGTGAGAGAAGCCGTGATCCAGAATCAGTAGTGCGTGAAGCGCAGGAGTTGTTTGATCTGGGATACCGCGAGGTGACCTTGCTCGGACAAAACGTGGATTCATACAAATGGAATCTCACCAGCAAAGGAGAGGTAAAAGAAGAAGGTAAAGAGGTTGTGAATTTCGCTCAGTTGCTTGAAAAAGTGGCTTTGGTGAATCCAGATTTGCGCGTGCGCTTTTCAACGAGCCACCCGAAAGATATGACCGACGAGGTGTTGCACACAATGGCGAAGTACGACAATATTTGCAAGTACATCCATTTGCCTGTTCAGAGTGGTAGTTCGGAAGTTTTGAAAAAGATGAACCGCGGCTACACCCGCGAGTGGTACTTGGATAGAATTGCTGCCATACGCCGCATCATGCCTGATTGTGCTATCTCTACAGATGTTATCGCTGGTTTTTGCGGCGAAACAGAAGAGCAGCATCAGGAAACCATAAGCTTGATGAAAGAGGTTGGGTACGATATGGCATTCATGTTCAAATACTCAGAACGTCCGCGTACGTTGGCTGAAAGAAAATACGAAGACGACATCACCGAAGAAGTGAAAGGGCGTCGTTTGCAAGAAATCATTGATGTGCAGATGCAAAGTGCCGCCATGCGCACCCAAGCATTTGTCGGAAAGCGTCAGCATGTTTTGATTGAAGGTGTTTCAAAAAGATCAGACGAGCAATTGTTTGGTCGGAACTCGCAAAACACGGTTGTTGTTTTTCCAAAAGGAAATTTAGTTCCTGGAACTTACGTTGAAGTTGACACCCATAGTTGCACGTCTGTAACGCTCATCGGAACAGCCGTTCAATCATAAATTATGGAGATTCAAAGTATAAAGCAGCGATTTGGAATCATTGGCAATTCGACTTTGTTGAATCGTGCCATCGATGTTGCCATTCACGTGGCTCCTACCAATATCTCTGTCTTAATCAATGGTGAAAGCGGTGTTGGTAAAGAAGCCATGCCGAAAATCATCCACAGTCTCAGTGCTCGAAAACACGGTCCGTATATCGCCGTGAACTGCGGTGCCATCCCCGAAGGGACCATTGACTCAGAATTGTTCGGACACGAAAAGGGATCTTTTACAGGAGCCCACGATGCTCGGAAAGGTTATTTCGAAGTTGCCAATGGGGGTACCATCTTTTTAGATGAAGTAGCGGAGTTGCCCCTCCAAACGCAGGTGCGCCTGCTGCGTGTGCTTGAAACGGGTGAGTTCATTCGCGTAGGGTCCAGCAAAGTCATCAAAACAGATGTTCGCGTTGTGGCCGCCACCAATGTCAAATTCGGCGAAGCCATTCGTTCAGGCAAGTTCCGCGATGATTTGTACTATCGTTTGAACCAAGTGCCTATTTACATGCCGCCATTGCGCGAGCGCAGAGAAGATATTTACCTGTTGTTCAGGAAGTTCACGACCGATTTTTCTGAACAGTACCGCATGCCTGCCCTGGCTTTGAACAACGATGCCGTCGCATTGCTCGAGAAATATCCATGGCCAGGTAACATCCGCCAGCTCAAGAATATTACAGAGCAGATGTCGGTTATTGAGCAGCACCGCGACATCGACGCAGCTACCTTGTTGCGTTATTTGCCTGCTGACGATATGAGCCGACTGCCAGCGGTGGTAGAGGGGGGCGGACGCACTCAGAATTTTGACGAGCGAGAGATTTTGTACAAGCT
>JANRAA010000018.1:0-4194 GCA_030728235.1 Flavobacteriales bacterium | reverse complement strand
CAAGAAACAGAGAAAGAGCTCATTCGCAAGGCACTTTCAAAGCATACGAACAAACGAAAGTATGCGGCCAAAGAGTTGGGGATTTCAGAGCGTACCTTATACAGGAAGATCAAAGAATACAATCTAAAATGAACGGCATGCTGCGTTTAGTGCGAAACATCTCTTTTGTTTTCCTCGTCGCCCTCGCGGGCGGATGTGGGGTCTATACTCCTTATGGAGCGCAGACATCAGGCGCTCGCACCTATTCTGTTGATTACTTTAAATCTCAGACGCCACAGGCTAGTCCGACCGTTGCATTGAACTTCACCGAATCGCTCAAAGATTTGATTCAACGGCAATCGACATTGAAGCTTGTAGACGAAGATGGGGAATTGAGGTATAGCGGTGCCATCGTTGACTACCGCGTACAGCCCATCAGTGTGCAAGGCGACGAAACAGCATCTCGAAACAGACTTACGGTTACTGTTCAGGTGCGATATACCAATACCATCGAGAAAGATTTATCGTTTGACAGGTCGTTTAGCAAATTTGCCGACTACGACAGTTCATCCGACCTATTGTCGGTAGAAGAAGATTTGATGAGTCAGATCAACGAGCAGTTGCTCCAAGAGATATTCAACGCGAGTTTAGGAAACTGGTAGGCATGGTTAAAGAAGATTTCATCAAAGCTAGTTCATCCCCGCACAGCGGGCTCGTTGAGATGCGCGATGATTTGCTGAAAGTAACGGCCGAGTATCCGTGGTTTAGCATCGGACATATATTGTTGTGCAAGGCCGACCATAGCCAATCGCACATTGATCTTGATCGCCACCTCCAAAAAGCGGCCGTTTATGCCAGCAGCCGATCGGCGTTGTATGCGTTTTTGACCAAAGAGCGATTGGAAGAGCACGTGCGCTCCTTCGAAAAGGAAATTGGAGAGCAACAAGAAATCGACGAAGTTGAAGCTGAATTAGAAACAGAAGAACCGATTTTGGATGACGTTCCAGTTGTCGATCTGATTCCTGAAGACCAAGAAATTGTTGTCGATGCCCCACAAGAAACAGCTGAAGCAGATGGTATTGCCCCCGTTGAAGAAACAACGGAAATAGAGCCTGTTGAGGTGTTGCCGATTAAGAAAGCCAGCGACTTTGATGATTTGCAGCGCGAGATTTTGCTTGAGGCCATTTCGAGCACCATTGAGATGGAGGCCGGGGAGACAGAAGAGATTGAGGAAGAAGAGGTACAAAGTACGAATGGCGAAGAACCAAATGCGGCACCGCAAACATTATCTGCCTATGCTGCATGGCTAAAAAGCAGAGCTGCGGGAAGTGCTTTTGAAAAAGAAGTAGTGCCCGTTGAACTGCCTTCAGACCCGAAGCAGAAACAACAGGCGTTGATAGACAGGTTTATAAAGATTAGTCCGAAAATCACCCCTGGCAAGGCCGATCAGTTTCGTACTGACGACATTGCGCGGTTGAGTTTGGTAGAAGACGAAACCTTTGTAACCGAGACCATGGCTAAGATTTACGCGGAACAGGGACAATTTGCAAAGGCCATAAAAGCCTATAATGTACTTAGTTTGAAGTTTCCAGAAAAAAGCGTTTACTTTGCAAACCAAATTAAAAAGCTCCAGGAGCGAAGAAAATCAACGAAATAAGCGGAAAAGATGGGTTACTTTATCATTGTATTGATTCTTGTAGTGTGCTTTTTGCTCGCAGCAGTGATTCTAGTTCAGAATTCTAAAGGTGGAGGCTTGGCAACAGGTTTTCAGGGTGCGTCACAAATTGGTGGTGTTCAAAAGACCGCTGACTTTCTTGAGAAAGCAACTTGGTATTTGACGATCGCATTGTTCGTGTTGTGTTTGTCTTCAGCTGCCTTTTATGGCAACCCGAAAGACGGAAGCAACAACACGTTCCAAGAAGAGGTTACAGCTCCAATCGAAGGGTTGGATGGTGGTGCAGAAGCGCCGACCGAATAATCTCACCAAAATGAATTTTGAATGTCAGTATGTCACCATACTGACATTTTTTTTGTCTGAAAAATGGCATTTTGTCCACACCGGAGCGCCAAACATCCATTGGCATAGAAAATGACTAAGACGGGCAAACTCAATTAAGTTAAACCAAAAATAAGTGAATCATATGTCAGTAAATGTAAAGCCATTGGCTGACCGCGTGTTGGTAGAGCCAGCGCCGGCAGAAGAGAAAACAGCAAGTGGAATCATTATTCCTGATACAGCCAAAGAGAAGCCACAGCGCGGAAAAGTAATAGCTGTAGGAACGGGAAAGGTGGATGAGCCGATGACAGTAGCTGTAGGAGACACCGTATTGTATGGTAAATATGCTGGTACAGAGCTTAGCGTTGAGGGGAAAGATTACCTCATCATGCGCGAGTCAGACATTTTTGCAATCATCTGAATCACAATTTAATTTTTAAGATACCATGGCAAAGGAAATAACCTTTAACACCGAAGCCCGGAACAAATTAAAAGCCGGCGTTGATGCACTTGCGAATGCAGTGAAAGTAACCCTTGGGCCTAAAGGTCGAAATGTGGTTATTGATAAAAAATTTGGAGCGCCAAGCGTAACCAAAGATGGAGTGAGTGTTGCGAAAGAGATCGAATTGAAAGATCCTATCGAAAACATGGGTGCTCAAATGTTGAAAGAAGTGGCTTCGAAAACCGCTGATTTGGCTGGTGACGGAACAACCACAGCTACCGTTCTTGCGCAAGCAATGATTGGTGCAGGGTTGAAGAACGTAGCATCAGGCGCCAATCCGATGGATTTGAAGCGCGGCATGGACAAAGCAGTGATCGCAGTTGTAAATGAGTTGAAGCGCATCTCTCGCGAGGTTGGAAACGACAACAGCAAGATTCGCCAAGTAGCAACCATTTCTGCTAACAACGACGAAACCATTGGTGCTTTGATCGCAGAAGCGATGGAGAAAGTAGGGAACGAAGGTGTAATCACCGTAGAAGAAGCAAAAGGAACTGAGACCGAAGTGAAAACCGTAGAAGGTATGCAGTTCGATCGCGGGTACTTGTCTCCGTACTTCGTTACCAATCCTGAGAAAATGGATGCCGAGTTAGACAATCCATTCATCTTGATTTACGACAAGAAAGTATCAAGCATGAAAGATTTGTTGCCAGTGCTTGAGAAGACAGCTCAAACAGGTAAGCCACTTTTGATCATTGCTGAAGATGTTGACGGTGAAGCGTTGGCGACCTTGGTGGTGAACAAAATCCGCGGAGCGCTGAAAGTTGCTGCTGTAAAAGCACCAGGTTTTGGTGATCGTCGTAAAGCAATGTTGCAAGACCTTGCCATTTTGACCGGTGGAACTGTTATTTCAGAAGAAACAGGATTGAAGCTTGAGAACGCAACCTTGAACGATCTTGGTCGTGCAGAGAAAATCACCATCGACAAAGACAACACCATTGTTGTGAATGGAGCTGGTGAAGCTGCGGATATTCAGGCTCGTATCGGACAGATCAAAGCACAAATCGAATCAACTACATCAGATTACGATCGTGAAAAGCTACAAGAGCGTTTGGCGAAGTTGGCGGGTGGTGTTGCAGTATTGTATGTAGGTGCTGCCACTGAGGTTGAGATGAAAGAGAAGAAAGACCGTGTTGATGATGCTTTGCATGCCACACGTGCAGCAGTACAAGAAGGAATTGTTCCTGGTGGTGGTGTAGCCTATATTCGTGCAGCCTCTGCATTGGATAATTTGACAGGCGACAACTACGACGAGTCTACCGGTATTGCCATTGTTCGCCGTGCCATCGAAGAGCCATTGCGTCAGATCATCGCCAATGCAGGTGGTGAAGGAGCTGTAATTGTTCAAAAGGTAAAAGAAGGTTCAGGTGATTTCGGCTACAATGCACGCTACGAGCGTTTCGAAAACTTGTTCGAAGCAGGTGTAATCGACCCAACCAAAGTTGGCCGTGTCGCACTAGAGAATGCATCGTCTATTGCCGGTATGCTTTTAACTACTGAATGTGTTATCTCCGACATCGAAGAAGAGCACCCATCACCTGCCATGGGCGGTGGCGGAATGCCAGGTATGATGTAAGATTTTAATCTTTCGAGAATATAAAAGCCCCGCACTTGCGGGGCTTTTTTTGTTTACCAAATCGTAAACATTTCCTATTTAATTCGGATTTTTCAACTAAATGAATTATATTCGGTTTGTCGATAGGCGAAAAAGAACTGTTGG